>JAFGNG010000286.1 GCA_016927125.1 Planctomycetota bacterium
ATCAAATAATTGCCATAATTTTTTATTTTTGTCATTATGACATGTTTATCAATGGCAGGAAGATTTTATCCAATCTATATCATTTTGACATGCTTTTCTATCCCATAATTTTTCCAAACCATCCCTTCATAAATTTCTTAACTTATTTTATTGATTGTTATTATGATTTTTTAATTGAGCGGAAATAAAACTGGCACGCTCTTTGCATAATATGTATTAGCAGTATAAAAGAGAGTTGAGCTTGGTTAGAATGACATGGGATTTGGAAACTTTAAATTAGGAAAGGAGAAAGCCATGTTTTACGGATTAATACCCTGGGGATGGAAGAAGGACTATGCCCCCACCCGGCAGACTGGTTTGGCCCCGTTTGATTCCCTGGACCGGCTCTTTGACAGTTTCTTTGAGGATTTGAGCCCGCTCCGCTGGACCGGCCGTAACAGTGTCTTCGCTGACAGCCACTACCGACCGGTGGTGCGGGAGACGGAGCAGGAGATCATTGTCTCGGCGAACCTGCCCGGCGTGGAAGAAAAGGATCTGAAGGTTTCGCTCAAGGATAATACCCTCAGCATCTCGGGCAAGGGCAAGAGCGAGCGGGAGTTCGACACCCCCAACGGCAAGCTGACCGAGAGTTCCAGCCAGAGCTTCTCGCAGGCAATCCCGCTGCCGAAGGAGATTGACGCGGAGAAGGTGGACGCCACCCTGGTGGATGGCAAGCTGACCGTGACTATCCCCAAGCTGCCGCCCCAGAAGGACGAAGCGCACCGCATCAAGATCGAACGTAACTAATGTCTCCGGACCCACGAACCAAAAGCAGGCATAACAAAAGGCGCGGCCCTGATTCAGGGCCGCGCCTTTTGTTATGCAAATTCAAGAAACCTGTTATCTATTAGCCCTTCTTGCCCACCAGGTAATAGAGGACTAGGCCGATAATTGGAAGAATCAGGATTAAGATAATCCAGAGCGCCTTCTTCCCGCCGGACATGGAACTCTTCACCACATCAATAATCGCGATGATGTCTAGAATCAATACTATCAGCCCAATAATATTCATAGCTTTCCCCTTTCTATCCTTAATAGAACTTTGGATCGAGAAGAGCGCTGAACCCAGATCACAAATGAATTCAGCTTTGCATAATCTGCAACCACATCAGGCTGAAGGTTCACAGGATGTTACCCAACTGCGTTTAATAATCAGTATTTCCCGCAAAAAGTCAATAGATTTAAGCTGCTGGCTACTGGCTCCTGTCTTCTTTTAAAAGCCTCACTCCCCCGGCGCCCCGACCAGTTCCAGCTCAGCCTTGCTCTCTTCCTCTTCCCCGGCGCGTATTTTTTCCATGGCTGCATGGGCGGCCTCGCGCAGGGAGTGCGCCTGTTCAGGGTTCAGGGATGGAGGTGCAAAGGTAGCCTCCCGCGCATCCAAACCCAGGAAAAACTCGTACCAGACCAGCGCCCCGAGATACTCCCCGGCGGTATTCGCGTGGTAGCCGTCCATCCACAGGATCATCTTCCCCGGTTCCTTCCGGTCCTCCCGCCAGGAATAGCCATTGTGCAGGCTCTTGCCCTGGTCAGGCAACTCCTCTGGCCAGACGAGTTTATCCGGGTCAATGCCCTCCGTCGGGGCGTACTGCCAGAGCGGATTCTGCTTCGCAATCTCAAAGGCAGTCCCGACCGGGATAATGGGCGCACTTAGTTCCCTGCCCAACTGGGCGTAAGCGGCATGGAGCCCTGCGTACATCGCCTCGACCGTCAGATCCCACTGCTGCAGCCGGGGGCAGTCATTACGATAAGCCCAGGTTTCGAGAATCACAATCTTCGCGCCAGGCGCGTATTTCTTGATATAAGCGCAGAGCTCCTCCGCGTAGGGGTGGTAGCTTTTCGGGTCAAAACTCTCCCCGCTCACCTGTTGGATCGTGATATAATCCCACTTGCCGTCGAGCAGCATCTCCTTCAAAGTCACGCCTTCCTTGAGCATCCGGAAATTGTAGTGGTAGCGGTATTTCAGGGCCTTGGGGTGGTTCGGGTCTTCCTCGATATATTTGGCATAGGCGGCATGCTGGCGCAGCGAGCACCCGCCGATATAAGCCACCCCGACATCAAGCTGAACACCTTCGAGGTCTTTAGTCAGGAAGGGCAGGTAGCGGACCGCGTTCAGGGTAAAGCTGTTGCCGACGCCGAGGACCCGGAGCTTGCGGACCGGCTCTTCCACCTGCGCAGGAGTTTCTATCGCGGGAGCCCCGTCAGCGTCAACCCTCTGCACAACTTCATGGGTTGAACAGCCGCTGGAAATGCCGGCAGCCACCTGCAGCAGAACGAGTAATATAAGCTGTAGTTTTTTCATGGTGCGCACTCCTCTGGTCAAAACGTTGTCAGTTAATAAAAAATATTCTGCGGGGAAGAATAAGTTTGTCAAGGTTAATGAAAATGTTATGAATATATTCATCCCGGATGGCGCACTCGCATACCGGGTGCGCGCCGTCTTGTCCACCGTAGCCTTGCGCGAAGGCGGAAGGCGCAGGAAGCTAATAAGTAAACTTCTTGCGGCTTGTTGCTGACGCATCATACCCGATCTCCGGGTGTGTCACCCTCCGGGCACTCGCTCACAGACTGGAGAGTCTGTGCTACCAAATAAAAGTGTAGCTACCAAATAAATGTGGCTCCGGTTCTCCAACCGGAGTAAGTCTCTTTACTTCGCCGGGTGGCACCGATTGCTTGTCAATCAGTGCGAGCGTTAGCGAGATAAAGGTTTCGTAGGGGCACAGCGTGCTGTGCCCGTTATGTTATTATTTTGGGCAGGCGACCACGATAGCATAGCTCTCATGGTTACCCCTATAAAATTTCATTACTTCGCCGGATACCCCACCGACTGGGCGAGAACTATGCGTTGGGTGGGCTTTAAGCCCATCTCGGCAGCGAGCTCCTGGCGAGGCACCATGCCGCGGACTACTGTCGCCAACCCTTCCGAAGCGCAGAAGAGATAGACATTCTGGCTGACAAAGCCGGTGTCGACCGCGGCGTAGAAGTCCTTGTTCTCCTCGGAGGTTGTACCCATCCGGTCGTAGTCGGCCACGTACACCAGATTGACCGGCGCATTTTCCACAAAAGGCTGCGTGCCGGTCATCTTACGCAAGTCCTTGGCTACAACCAGCTCTAGTTGATGCGCCTGCGGATTATACAGGTACATCCCTTCCTTCAGCGCGACATAGACATCAATCTCCTGGAAATTCCGGGCCGAAGGGGCGGTGCGCTTGCCGCTCTCGGTGCGGTTGATGCCCCAAGCCGCCCAGAGGAGGTTGGAGAGCGTCTGTTCGGACAACTTCTCCGGCGAGTAGCTGCGCGAAGTCTGCCGATCTTTGAGCGCCTCCATCAAGGGCTTGCCGCCAGTCATGCGCGGCGCGGGGAGCTTAATGACTTCCTTGGGCGCCGAAGCCTCCACCCTCCGTAGCTCAGCTACTGCGGAGGACGGGTAGGCAGAGGCGGCTTCCGGCTCCATCGCCTCCTTTGCCCCCGGCACTGACTCCTGTACTATCTCCATCACCTTGCCATAATCCGTCGCCGCGACCGCTTCGCCCGCCGTCACCACGACCATCACAAGCGCCCCTATCACCATTGCCGCCAGCAGCAGGACTGCACTCACATTTTTTATTCTAAGCTTGCTATCCATATTTTTCCTCCTCAAGGGTTTATTAACCGTTGCTATTGTGGGCTGAAATCAAAGGATTGTCAAGGTGTGAAGGGTGGGGATAGGCTGTTCCAGCCTGAGGCTTTTCTCCCTCCCCTAAATCCCCCCTCAGTGGGAGGGGAAGCTCCCTCTCCCCTTGGGAGAGGGTTGGGGTGAGGGCTGTCGGGGCACAGCGTTCAGCCTTCGTAGCCACTTCAGCGAAGGAGGCTGCTGTGCCCTTGAATCACTGCGAGGCTTGCCATCTTTTCGCGTCGGCTATGGTCGCCTTAACAAACGCGTCTTTCTGGTTCATATACCCGACAGTGTTATTTCGGTTGGATTTGGCTGCCAGTTCCTTAACCTCCGTGTACTGGTTGGCAACCTCGGGTTGGGTTCGTAAGTAGTCCCGGAACGCGAGTTTGTCATCCGCATCGAAATGGCCAACCCCACAGACATGCACCTGGTGCGTGCGGACTTCCGCGTTGTTCTTGCTGAAATAAAACCGCCCCGGCGTCCCGGGCACGGGCGCGTCCAGGCATTCGCCCCTCGGGGTATAGCCCAGGCGAACCATCCCCTCGTTAAAATCATTAACCTTTGAGATATCTTTAATCAAAACAAGAATATCAATAACCGGCTTTGCCCGGAGTCCGGGAACAGCAGTGCTCCCAATGTGATGAATTGCAACCAGCTCCTGGCCAAAAATCTCTCTGAGAGTTGCAGCTTCGCTTTCATACCACCCTGGCCATTCAGGGTTATAATCCACAATCTCGATTCTGCGTCCCATTTTGCAAGCTCTCCGCAGCCCTCGCAATATAACTCAACCAGCGTGATAATCTCATGCCTTGAGTTTAGTCAACTTTCGCTATGGCTATAAAATCAAAACTGCCGCTCATAGCGGCTCTTGTTGGTGATTTGCTCCACATCGCACCAATAGCTGTCGCGCTGGGGTTTTTTCAGCATCAGCTTATCGCGCCCGGTGAGGCGCATGAGGAGGCCAATAGGGGTAATGACGAGATAATAGAAGACAGTGAGCAGAATGAAATTTGTGATATTTCCAATTACAAAACTAAAACCCATCCACGCCCAGTAGACGGGGAGGCCCACCCTCCAG
>JAFGNG010000287.1 GCA_016927125.1 Planctomycetota bacterium
GGTCTCTGCGGGAAGATTTGTTCCGGCAGGCCCGGGAGCTGGGGATTGAACGGCGCTTTCATTTTCTCGGGGTCCGTAACGATATCCCGGAAATCCTCGCGGCCAGCCATATTTACGTTCTTACCAGCATCGGCTCGGAAGGCTCCAGCCGCGCTACGCTCGAGGCCATGTCGGTGGGGAGGCCGGTAGTCGCCAGTAATGTCGGGATGCTGACGGATGTGGTCCACGAAAACCGTACCGGTTGCCTCTTCCCTCCCGGGGACGCGAGAGCTTTGGCGGAAAAACTGACAAGACTCATTAAAGACAAGCAACTTCGTAACGCTATGGGGCTGCACGCACATTTGCGCGCGGAACAGGAGTTTGACGAAAACCTCTTTGCCCAAAAAATTATTGAGTTGTATGCGGATGCCTTGCGGCAACCCCCAGCATAAGATAATATCGGTCTTGGCACTGCAGGAACCACCCCCAGCCACCTTCCCGCTTCCAGGGCTAAGGCTAAAAACTATTCGGCACCCTTTTCCGGCTTGCTCCGCCAGAGGAATTCCGGAATCTCCGGGTAATCGAAGACATAGCAGAAGATGAAGTAGCCGAAGAAGCCGCCGAGCAAGCCGATAATCCCGCGCTCGACCCTCACGAGGACTTCCGGCTCGACCGGGATGCTGCCCGCGACCCAATGCGCGAAGACGCCGGTGGCGATGGCGGCAATAATAATCCGCGCGGCCGTAGCAGTAACCGGCGCGAAGGCCTTGTCCCAGGCCGATAGCGCATCTTTGACACGCAGTTCTCGCCGCAGCACGCTCCACATCCAGATCGCGGTCAGCATGGCACAGATCGAAGTCGACAAGGCCAGTCCGCCCTCATTGAGCCGGAGGCTTTCGCCATAGGCCCACTGCCTATACAGGTCAGGTGCGTGGATTAAAATCAAGTTAAGCACGAGATTCAACCCCACCATCACCGCGGTAATCCTTACCGGGGTGCGGTAATCCCCCTTGGCGTAAAAGACGCGGGTCAGAAGCTGCTGCAGCGCAATAAAGAACAATCCCGGTGCGTAACACGCCATCACCACGCTGGTCCGGTAGACCTGGAACTCGCCAAAAGAATTGGTATCCGGTTCAAAAAAGATCATCCTGATTGTGGGGTCGGCCAGGGCGATGAGTCCCGCCGTTGCCGGCAGCATAATAAAGATCAAAAAACGGATGGAGGTTGAGAGCTTATTAAAGAGCGGGCTCCACTCCTTGCGCGACATGTGCGAGATTAATTCCGGGAACGCCACCGTCGCCATGGCCACCCCAAAAAGCCCGAGCGGGAGCTGCATCAAGCGGTTGCCAAGATAAAGATAAGTCATCGCCCCCTCACCGCATAATAAATAAGCGATCAGTCGGTCCACCAGCACATTGATCTGGAAAACTGCCAGCCCCACCACTGCCGGGCCGAGCGCCAGCAAGACCTTCTGCAGGCCTTCATGCCGGAAGGAAAAGACCGGCCAAAGGCGTACGCCCTTAAAGAAGAGCGAAAGATAGAGGATTAGAAGCTGCGCCACCCCCGCCGCCACGACAGCCGCAGCCACATAGAAAATAACCTCGCGCGGGGCTTTGACCGGTGAATACCAGGTAATCCAGCCAAGGACTCCGAGAAAACCGAGGTTTAACAGGATCGGCATAGCCGCAGGCAAAGCAAAGCACCGCAAGCTCTGGAGCATACCACTACCGAGCGCGGCCAGGCAGATAAAGATCAAAAATGGCAACATCGCCGCAGTCAGCCGCAGGGTGAGGATATGCTTGGAGCCTTCGGCAAAGAGTTGCGCCCCACCCAAACAGAGAAAGATTCCCACCAGCACAAGACCACTCAGGAATAAAAGCAGTGCAGTCAGGACTGCCCCAGCGAACCTATTGGCTTCCTTGGGATCCCGGTTCTCCCGGTAATCCACAAAGACGGGAAGAAACGCCGAGGAGAGCGCGCCCTCGCCAAAGAGGCGCCGGAAGAGGTTGGGAATGGTGAAGGCCAGCAAGAAGGCATCCAGCACCCCGCCGGTTGCCCCGAAGACCATAACCAACGCCTTATCCCGGGCGAGGCCCAGGATACGGCTGAACAGGGTCAGCAGGCTGGAAATCCAGGTTGAGAGGATCATTTTTTTCATTTTATGAAGCCACTCTCTCAAACAGCAGGCAAAAATTATTTTCTAACCTAACCCCGGCGGATTTGCATAATAATACTTAGTAATCTCTTTACCCGGCCGAAATTATTCCAAGCCGGTGCGCTCACTCTTCAAGTGGTTTGTAATTACTGTATTGGGATTAACATGTCAACCGATTTCGCTGCCCCGCACCCCCGGGTGGACAAATCCCTTGACTCCGAATGCAGCAGAGATACAATTTTTCGCGGGGTGAGATTTACGCTCTGTCCAGACCGGCAAAGAATTAATTAACCTGAGGTTAATCCTTCTATTGGAGAGCATGCATGCCTAACACCACAGCCCTGGAAAAACTCAAACACGATTTGGTCATCATGGGCGAGATGTGTGAAAACAGCATCAGTACCAGCATCCTAGCGCTGATTGACCGTGACGAAGAGATGGCGCTGCAGGCGATCGAGTATGATCGTGAGATCAATGAAATGGAACTGGCCATCGATGCGGATTGCCTCGACCTGCTTAACCAGGAAAAGCTTGAAGACAAGATCCTTCGCTTCGTGGTCATTGCCATGAAGATCGCGCGCGAACTCGAACGGATCGGCGACAACGCGGTGGAAATCTGCGAGCATGTGCTCTTCCTGGTCCACCGCCGCAGCGTCCTGCCGCAGATCATCGATTTCTCCAGTTTGGTGGAACAGTGCAGCCAGATGATGCGCGAAAGTGTGCGCGCCCTGGTGGAAGAGGATGTCAACCTGGCCTGGAAGCTGATTGATGAGTACCTGGTAATCCAGGACGAAAAGGAAACCATTACTACGGAAGTCCTGCAGGTGATGTATGAATCACCGCGCGCAATTGAACGGTGTGTCCATATTCTCGGCGTGGCCTATTCCCTGGGCCGGGTTGCGGCCCTGGCTACCAACCTAGCCGAAGAGGTGATCTTCCTGGTTGAGGGCAAGGATATCCGCCACCATATCAAGGAGCATCATCCCTTCACGCCGGATCTCCTCAAGCTCCCGGCGTCACCGGAAGAGGATGAACGCACCGAGATGGATGCCGTCCGGCGCAGCACCCGGCGTTTGAAGAAATCAGGACGCCGCAAGCCTGGTTCAAGGTTTCGCTAAAGATTTCCCTTACCCGCTCCTGGCCTTCTTATGAATAAAGAGCCTGCTCCCTCCCGCGCTGTTCCGGAATCCCGTCAGCCTGCTGCGCTGCCAGAGAGCGCCAAAAACTTACGCAAAAAAATCAAAGGCGCGCTCCGGCGTGCCGAACGCAAGCTCGACAAGCTCCAGGCA
>JAFGNG010000033.1 GCA_016927125.1 Planctomycetota bacterium
GCCAAGAAGGCGAAGGAAGAGATCTTCGCCGAATTCGTAGCTAACGAGGAGGGCGAAGAGCCGACCGCCGCCAGCCTTGAAGCAATGTGGGAGGACGTGATGGCCGAGGTGGTCCGCGGCCTGCTGCTCACCGAGGGCAGACGTGTGGACGGCCGGACCGCTATCGAAATCCGCCCGATCGAAAGCCGCGTCTCCGTGCTGCCGTGTACCCACGGCTCCGCCCTCTTCACCCGCGGTGAAACCCAGTCTCTGGCAACAGTGACTCTCGGGATCAAAAGCGATGAACAGACGGTGGAAGGCCTGTATGAACGCCGCGGCGAAAAATTCTTCCTGCATTATAATTTCCCCGGTTTCTGTGTTGGCGAAGCCAAGTTCCCCCGCGGCGCCTCCCGGCGGGAAATCGGCCATGGTGCCCTGGCGCAACGGGCCCTCGAACCTGTAATCCCGCATGATGAAGGCTTCCCTTATACTATCCGCGTTGTTTCCGAGATTATGGAATCCAACGGCTCTTCCTCGATGGCTTCCGTCTGCGGTGGCACCCTGGCGATGATGGACGCAGGCGTTCCGCTCAGTCATCCGGTCGCCGGCATCGCGATGGGATTGATCAAGGAAGGCGACCGGGTGGTAGTGCTCTCCGACATCCTTGGCGACGAAGACCACTACGGCGATATGGATTTCAAGGTAACCGGCACCCAGAATGGCATTACCGCTCTGCAGATGGATATCAAGTGCGTCGGCCTCTCTACCGAAGTTTTGAAATCCGCGCTGAACCAGGCCCGTGAAGGCCGCATCCATATCCTCCAGGAAATGCTGAAAACTATCCAGCGCCCGCGCGATGAAATCTCCCCGCTGGCGCCGAGGATCCACACCATCCAGATTCCGGTTGACGGGATTGGCAAGCTGATTGGCCCCGGAGGCAAGACCATCCGCGCGATCCAGGAGGAAACCGGCGCCAAGATTGATATTGAAGAAGACGGCACCGTCATGGTTGCCTCGGTTGACGGCGGGCAACTTCAGAAGGCGCTGGCCATCATCGAGGCCATGTTCAAGGAGCCGGAAATCGGCGCTGAGTATGAGGGTGTAGTCCGGACCATCCGCGACTTCGGCGCCTTTGTGGAGATTGCCCCCGGCATTGACGGCCTGGTCCATGTCTCCGAACTGGCCCACGGTTTTGTCAAGACTGTGACCGATGTCATCAAGGTCGGTGACAAGTGCAAGGTTAAGATCATTGATATTGATCCCCAGGGCCGGATCCGCCTCAGCCGGAAGGCGCTGATACCTAATGAAGAAGAAAGCCCTGCGAGCGCCGAGTAATAAGAGGCTGCCCTGACTGCGAAATTTTAATTAGCCCAGGAACGGCCGGCGTCTCTCAGACCCGGCCGTTTTCTTTTGCGCGGAGATACAGGAAATGAACCGCCACCGCCTCTTCTGGTTCTCTGTTCTTGGTACTCTCCTGCTCGCGCCCTGCGGTTGCAAGGGCATGAATCCCTTTAAGAAACCGAAAAAAAATGTCCTAGAGGCTGCCAAGGCCCCCAACCCACCTTCTTTGACAAAGCGGGTGAGGCGGCTTGCTCGCAAAGGGCAAAAGGGGATTGACTCCCTGCTGGGGCGCGGACCCGAACCGACTGCGCCGATGGCGCCGGTCACCAATATTTTCGGGGAAGCCGACCGGGATTATGCTTATGGCCCAACCCCCGAATATAGCCCGCAGGAACTGTCTCGCGCTGGCAATTATGCCAAGCTGCTTTTGGGCCGCCAGCCTTATGAAAACCGGAAGGCCACCCTGGAGCGGCTTGCCAGCCAGCCTGATCCTGAAGCGGAGCCAGCTTTGACCATAATTCTGTCAACCCCGACAGATCCCCTCTCACCGCAAGCACTTGAGGCGCTCTCTCAACTTAGCAGCGATACTGCTTTCCGAGCTATCCGGAAGGCGGTAAGCGATCCCCGCTCCAGCGTCAATGCCCCGGCGCTCCTGGCCTATATCCAGTCTGGCCGGGAAGACGCGGCCGGGCTTTGCCAACAATTATTCACCCCGGAATCCACCATCGCCCTGCGCGCGGTTGCCGCCCTGGGGCTGGGGGAAATGGAGGTCATTGGATCCGCGGATGCCTTGCGAAAGGCCGCAATTACCGACTTTTCCATGGTGCGTTTCTGCGCGGCCTGGGCGCTGTGGAGAATGGGCGACGATGGGGGGCGGGCTTTTATCGAGCGCCTGGCCATGAGCAATGACCCGACCCTTTCCCCCCAGGCAATCTCGTTTCTTTATGCCATGGGCGAACCGACCTCCATTCCCAGCCTGCTGGTGGCAATGGGCTCTTCCCATAGCTCGATCTGGATTCCGGCCTTCCAGACGCTCTTGACCATGCCCCCGGAGAGTGTGCACGAAGGCATAACCCTGCGTCAGCCCTTCGCGGAGAGATATTCCGTAAATGAAATTCGCCGGAATAAGCTGCTCCGGCTTGCCTTAAAGCTGGCAGATGAAAATGCTCCCGACAAATTTGTTATCGGGCAGAAGGAACGCCTTGAGCTTCATCAAGCCCTGGTACAAACCTCCGAGCAGGACAATCTTCCAGAGCAACTGCTGGCAGTAAGCCTACTGCAGAAATGGAACAGCCCTGGTGCTATTGAACCGCTCATCCGGATGCTGGCCAGCCCGAAGGCGGAACTCCGCGTGGCAAGCGCCGCAACTCTGCGCGGGATAGCGAAGCAACATTTTCCCAATAATTACCCGCAAGGGGATATGCAGGTTCCCTGGCGGCGCTGGTGGCTGCGGCATTGCACCGTTGCGGCTGTCCGTGATGCCGCTTCCGGGAAGATTGTCAGTGTCATCAAGGCCCCGGACGGTAATAGCTATTTTGCCGCGCAGGAGATTGAAATTGTGCCGGGAGTAGTGGTTCACAAGGTTGTAACCGATAAAAACCCGCCTGCTATTACCCTTTTCTTTAATAAGCAAGCCTATGAAATAACCGGCTCTAAACCATCTGGATTAAGTGAGTAAATCCCTCTTTCCCCTGATTTTTTGCAGCATTTCAGAAGATTCAATATTTTCCAATAAAGTTAAGTCTCGCACGTCCGCTAATCTTTATGGGAGGGAGTGGATTTGTAATAATCGCTGGCGAAACTGGGGAAAAGGAGGAGGTATAATGGTTACTGGAATCACAAATCCCGGGGTGTCACAACTGCTCGACTCCCTTGGTATGGGAAATAATCCGCTTTCGAACCTTTTTGCTAATTCCAAAGCCGGCCGTGGTTTTAATCCTCACTCCCTTGGTGAGACGGACCAGGTGGAGTTATCACCCGAGGCCAGCATCCTCTACCAGCACACCCGCGCCCAATTCGAGTTGAATTACCAGTGTGTCCGTTGTATGTCCGGCCCGGATGGTAAGATGTACGAAGAAGTTAATTTCTCCTTCAAGGGTTCTTACGAGTTCCTTCGAGCCACTACCGGCGTCGAACCCTTCACCACTGCGGATCTGCAGGAAACCAGCTTTATTGAGAAGCTGCAGGAGCTGTACAGCCCGGAAAATACGGCGGAGCGCATTCTCAATTTCGCGCTTTCGCAATATAGCAAGTTTGGCGAAGAGGATACGGAAGCAGCCCGCCAGGAGTTTGCCGACTATATCGGTAAAGCCATCCAGGAGGGCTTTGATTCCGCGCTTGCGATTCTCGGCGATATTGCGGAAAATATCCGGGCAGGAATTGATAAAACGCACGAACTCGTCTTCCAGGGTCTGGCGGATTTTATCGCCAACGGCCGGCCTGAGGCTACACCGCAGGTTGAAGATGAGGAGGCGGTCAATAACGCCTACGCAGAGCTCTGGCAGGCCTCGGTGCAGATCCAGTACTCCCACCTGAGAATTTCCAGTTACAACAGCCGGGGCCAGATTGAAGCCTCTGCAGACACCACCGACGCCAGTGAGCCTTTTGAGGCTATGGCTTAATAATATAGTTGTACCCCCCGCAAAAGCCACCGGAGTAAGCGCTTGCTTAGGTGGCTTTTGCCTTTATTACCAACCCTGCCCTTTGCGGCTTGCACAATCTTGATTTTCTGCTAACCTAATCCCCTGGTAGAGCAATCATTTTGGATAGGACTTTTCTATGCCCAGAGGCTTTCGCGATCCCCATCGTGACCAAGCTAACCTGTTCCAACAGGCAATGAATTCCGCCTTGCCCCAGAGTGCGGATGAGAATGAGGAAACACCGCGCCCGCAGAGCGTGGCGGAGTTCACCCGCGAGGTTAAAAACCTCCTGGAGGCGAATCTCCGCCGGGTCTGGGTGGAGGGCGAGATCTCGAACCTTTCCCAACCCGCTTCCGGGCATCTTTACTTCACCCTCAAGGATGAGAGCGCCGCGCTCCAGTGCGTGATGTGGAAATCCGGCGCCAGCCGCAGCAAGTGCAAGCTTGAGGATGGCCTGCATGTTACTATCCGCGGTAATATTACCGTCTATGAGCGCCAGGGGCGCTACCAGGTGGTTTGTGATTCCATTCAAGCTGTCGGCCAGGGGGATTTGCAGAAAAAATACGAAGAATTGGTTGCAAAGCTCCGCGCGGAAGGGCTGTTTGAGCCTCAATATAAGAAACCCCTGCCCGAAGTGCCGAATACGGTCGGGGTAGTCACGAGCGCCACCGGTGCGGCGGTCCGCGATATCCTGCGGATCCTGCGCCGCCGTTTGCCGGGAGTTCGCATTATTGTCTCTCCCTGCCGCGTCCAGGGCGCGGGCGTGGAGAAGGAGATTGCCCAGGCGCTTAAGAACTGCGATGACAGCGGTCTGTGCGATGTGATTATTATTGGCCGGGGCGGCGGCAGTGCCGAGGATCTCTGGTGTTTTAATGAAGAAGCGCTCGCCCGGGCGGTCTTTGCCTGCAAAACCCCGGTAGTCAGCGCGGTGGGGCATGAAACCGATTTCTCCATCTGCGACCTGGTGGCTGATTACCGCGCCGCCACCCCCTCCGAGGCTGCCGAGGCAGTGGTACCGGAGGCTGAGGAGCTGGCCGGTATCCTGCGCGGCGCGGCCCTGCGACTGGGTAATTCCCTCAAGGGTAGGCTGGCAGCGCTACGCCTGTACCTCGCGGGGCTGGCATCCCGCCCGGTGCTGCGCGATCCCATGCTACTGGTCGGGATGAAGGCCCAGCAGATTGATGAGCTCTATTCCTCGCTTTCAGTAGCGGCGCAAGGGGTAATCGAGGATGCCGCAAATCGCGCCGCTCTCCTGGCGGCGCAGTTGCAAGCCCTTTCTCCCCTTGCAGTTATGTCGCGCGGGTACAGTATAACCTGGGATCTGAAAAAAAGAAAGCTTGTGCGTAGCGCCAGTGAGGTTACAATGGACGCCGAAATCGAAACCCGCCTCGCCAAGGGGCGCATTCGCTCTCGGGTAATCAAGGTGGAGCCGGAAACAAAATAATCCGAAGCCTGAACGTCAGTCTTCGGATTTTGAACTTTGGAGTTGGTCCTTTTAAACCCTTGTTAAGGGATTACTGCGATGACCAAGAAAAAGAAACCCTCTGAGCCTACCTTCGAGGAGCTCCTCGCCGAGGCCGAGGCCGCGGTGGAGGCGTTGGAGTCGGGCGAGCTTTCCCTGGAAGAATCCATGGAGAAGTATGAACTCGGCGTGCGTAACCTCAAGCAATGCTCCGCCTTTATTACGGAAGCGCAGAAAAAGGTTGAGCAGCTGATTGCGGACAAGGAAGGGCAACTCCGCCTCACTGAGTTTGAAGAGGAAGGCGAAGAATAAAGCATGGATCGCTTGCAGAAGTATATGAAGGAAAAGGGCACACTGGTTGACAAGGCGTTGGAGGAGTATCTCCCGCGCCTCAAGGAAGAGCCGCGCACTTTGCACGAGGCGATGCGCTACAGCGTCTTTGCCGGGGGCAAGCGGCTGCGGCCACTCTTGTGCCTGATGGGCGGCGAGGTTTTTGGCGTGGAGCAAGCAGCCTGCCTGCCCGCCGCGTGCGCCCTGGAGATGATCCACACCTACAGCCTTATCCACGATGACCTGCCCGCGATGGATAATGATGACTACCGCCGGGGCAAGCTCTCCTGCCACAAGGCCTTTGGTGAAGCAGTCGCGATCCTGGCGGGTGA
>JAFGNG010000288.1 GCA_016927125.1 Planctomycetota bacterium
CCGACGAGGCGCAATTCTGCCTGGTGAATTTTTTCCACTGCCCGCCAAGCCTGGAGCAGGGTGAACAGCCCCTTTTCCGCAGAGAGGCGGCCGAGGTAGAGCACGCGCGGCGGAGTCGGCAATTCCGGCAGTCTGTTAATACCGGCTAAGGGATCCCCCACAGAGTGGGGTTTGACAATTAGTTTATCTTCCGGCAAGCCGTAACGGAGGAAGAGGCTGCGGCAGAATTTGCTGGGCACGATAAAACGGTCCACCTCTTTGAGCCAGGTTCTACGCCGGTGGTTATATAACTGCATGCGGGTAATTGCCAGCGAGGGAAGATAGCCGCCGTGATAGCACCTGCCGAGCAGCCCGGCTAGGCTCCCTTTGGCAAGGCAGTCTATGCAGGCTTGTCCTTTACGATTCAGCAGCACCCCGGCAGCGCAAAAGATCCGGAAGTTGTGCAGGGTCATTACCACCGGCACACCCTGCTTACGGCAAGCGGCCAGGATCGAGGGGGTAAGCGAAAACCAGAGGTTGTGCGCGTGGACAAGCTGCGGGTGGGTTTCCTCAAGCCGGGCAAGCATTGCCCGGTAAGACTGTTTAGACCAGGCTGATTGCCATAAGGCCTTAGCAGTAGCGAACTTTCCCCGATTAAGAACTTTGGCGTTATCGGCGAAATGTTCCTGCACTTCGAGCCCGGCATTCTTTAGAATCCGGGTCTCTTCGGCAACCACGACATCCTCACCCCCCGGCCAGCGATAACGGTTATGGGCTATGAGAATCCGCCGGATGGCCATTTCAATACCTTTGCAGACGCCGGGGACCGGCCGGCGCCCGGTGGGGAGAAGCCTGCCGGAGAGAAGTGGAACGCAGCCACCAGGTATCCTGAGCCCCAAACTCTGCCGAAATGGATTGCTCCTGCGCGGGTGAAGATGATTCCAGGCCGTGCGGATCAAGGCTTCTACCGGTAGCGAAGCCCAAGCCAAACCAGAACCAGATTCCGAGTACCGGCCCTTCCATCAAAACCCCGAAAGAGGCATTGATCCAGGTCGCGATCAGGAAGATTGACCAGAAAGCGAGTTCTTTGTTGCGCTCAAGGGTATAGCGTCGCCCGTGGATCCCGCCGCACCGCGCCCGCCAGAGCAATTGCCCGATGCCGACAAACAGGATTGCCAGCCAGAGGGCAAAACCCAGGAAGCCGGTTCGCCCTAGGATAGTAATATTATAATTATGCGGGGAGCGGATGCTCGATTTTAACCCTTCACGAATATAAGGGTTATAATCACCCAGGCTGACGCCATAACCTAGCCCGAAGAACGGATTCTTGTTATTCAAATCATTGATAATTTCTTTCCACCAAACAAAACGCCAGTTGGCCGTACCCTTGAATTGGAGACCTTCCTCGATATGCTCAATATCTCCCTTGATATAAACATATTTCTGCAACCCGGCCGGTCCGGCCAGGATGGCAAAGAGCCCGATCGTCAGGATCAGGATATAGGCAATCGCGAACCAGCGACTCGCCGGCCAGAGCCCCTGGCGCCGGCCAAAGGTTGCAAAGATAGTAATTACCAGGCCGATGAGCATCGCGATCTTGACCCCGCGCCCGGTAGTTAAAAAGAGATAGAAGAAGGCGAAAAAAATCAGCCCCAGTTCAATTACATACCTAATCCCCCGCAGGTGCCGGCCTTTCTTGTGGCCAAGGCCCAAGAGCAGGATCACCCCGCCAAGTACCATGTGCTGGATATTTTCACTGCCGGAACCCCCGAACAAGTAAGCCGAGCCATCGCGCACCAACGGTCCAATCCGCATGATGTATTGACCGGACATTCTCGCGGAAAATGTGTAGAGCATGGCCAGGAGCCAAATTCGCACCAGCCATTTCCACATCCAGTTCGCAGTGCGGTGTTCTGAAGCCAGGTATAAGCCGATGAAGAAAAAAGCTGAATAGTACCACGAAGCCGCATCGCGCAGGGCAGGCATCTGATAGGAGAATATCCCTGGAATGGTGCGGATAGCGTTATAGATTATAAAGAGCAAAACCATCAAACCCAAAAGATGGAATAACCAGGGGAAAAAGCCGGTGATGCTGATCCGCCACAGCATCCAGCCCAGCATCAGAAACATGCAGACCTCTCCCAGGTAAAGTGGTTTAAAACCCAGGTACAGGTAGGTTGGCCCCTTGCCAAAGATGGTTATCCCGGCAAGATAAATCAAAAACACCAAGACCGGGAAGCTGATCCCGCCATGGTGATGCTCCCGTTCCAACTCCGGCGCTATTTGATAGGGTTGCATTGGGCCATCTCCTCAGGACTTAGCGCCCGGTAGCAATTCTGGCGCAGGCGGATGAAGATCCGGCGCAGGCGCTGCCAGTAATGCCGAACCCGATAAACCGCAGCGCTGCAATGCAGGTATTGTTCGCGCAGCCGGGCTTCTTCCTGCCGAAAGTTTGCCTGCAAACGGCTGGTCTTGGCCTCCGGATGCTGTCGGATGCCGGCCATGAATGCCGAAATATGCCCGACCCCGCCGGTTTCGCGCAGCCGGTGCCAAAGATCATAATCCATGCAACATTGGAAGGAAGGATCTACGCCCCCGCAGGCTTCATAAGCGCTCTTTCTGAAAAATGCTGCTGGTTGGGGAAGGTAACAATAGCCATAGGCGAAGATCTTCCAGTCAAAATCGATCTCCCGCTTCGGCCGCAAGACCTCACCCCGCGCGTCAATCCAGATGGCATCGCCGTAGGCCAGGGAAACTTCCGGTTGCCCGGTGAAGTATTCCACCGCCCTGGCAAGCGCGCCGGGAAAAAGCAAATCATCGGAATTCACCCAACCCAGGATTTCCCCGCAGGCGCGTTTGAATCCCTGCCGCAAGACTGCGGCTTGGCCGCCGTCGGGGCAGCTCTGCCAATATGCCAACCGGGGGGCATAGTGTTCCAGGATTTCCTTACTGCCGTCGGTCGAACCGCCGTCATAGACGAGAATCTCAACCTCCAGATCCTTGCCCTCCTGTGACAGGATACTGTCAAGACAGGCGGGCAGAAAACTGGCCTGGTTAAATGAGGGAACCACTACAGAAAACTTCATCTCCCCTCCCGGCGATGAAAGTCCCATAAGAAAGACTCGATACAAAGATCATAACCGGCAAGCAACGCGGCCAGAATGAACCCCCGCCAACCGTCCCGGAATCCCTGGCGTAAAAAATAACGCCCAAGGAAACGCTTGAGGGGCTTGCCTACAATCCTGAGCGCTGACGGCTGCCGGTTTTTCCGGAAAGCCAGCAGCGCCTCAGTACGGGCGTAGCCGAGTAAAGTCCGCTGGATAAATTCTGCTATCGAATCGTAGTCATAATGGATTGTAGCATACTCTTCCCTTAACGGCAACCTCAATACCTTGCCTTTGATCTCCGGCTGGAGGTGGGGCTCGCAGGTCCAGCCGCGATCCCAGGCAGAGGAGCGGAAAAACCGGGTTTGATCATTCTTGAACCAACCCCCGTGCCGCACCCAGCGGCCGAACATAATGTTCTTGCGGGCAAAGGAGATGCCGTCATACTGGCCGGTTACAGCCAGCTCGCGCAGCTTGGCAGCCAGGGAGGGAGTCAGGCGCTCGTCCGCGTCCAGGCGGAGAATCCACTCGCCGCTCGCGGCTTCGAAGCCGATGCGGTCAAGCTCATCAACCATCCCGTCGCGGCTCCGGGCGGAGATCGCCCTTGCGCCTGCCTGTTCCGCGAGTTGGACGGTGTGGTCGTCGCTGGCGTCATCAACCAGGATGATCTCATCGGCCAGGCAACGGGCGCTCTCGATGCAGTCCAGGATCTGCCCGGCCTCATTGCGGGCCTTGATTACCAGTGTGATCCCCTGGCCAGACGACATCGGCACTCCCCCGAGCTGATATAATTAAAAAATTAACCTGTCCACCTGGTGCGGTCGCGTAGCCAGCTAACCAGAGGTAGTTTCGCCGCGCGCTTCGCCCAGGTCAAGAGCCTGGGATAGGATTTCAGCTTGGCGAGCATGACCGCGCGCAGGATTTTAAACATGGGCCGGTGGCCCTTGAAGACATAATAATCAAACCAGGTATAATAATGTCTGATCTCTTTCCGGGAGAACCCGGGCAGATCCATCACCACGCGCGAGCGCTCTGCCCGGCCATCAAGATTGGCCGGCAAAACTCCCATCTCCCTGGCCACCTCGTGCAACCTGGTTCCGGGATAAGGGAAGACAATGGAGAGCGCGTGTAACTCAGGCTGGCAAAGCTGGTTGATACGGATGGTTTCAAGGAAATCCGCTTTTGTCTCACCAGGGATACCGATGAGATTGAAGAACGCTACCTTGATGCCGTGCCGCCGGGCTGTCTCGACTGTCTTGATAATATCTTCATTGGCATAATTGCGCAGCAGGATTTCCCGGCGCACGCGCTCGCTCCCTGATTCCAGTCCGATATTCACTGTGGTGAAGTTAGCCCTCTGCATCGCTGCGAATAAGGCTTCGCAATCCAGGCCGGGGGTAATGCGCAAGTTCACCCCGTAGGCCCTCGGCCGGGGCAGTTCGCGGTTCAGTTCTGCCAGTTTTGCAAAGAGTTCCAGCGCCCATTCCTGATCCAAACCAATGGTTTCGACTTCGAGATAGAGATTATCCTTCTCTGGCCAGCGGGCGGCAAGTTCCCGGATCTCCTCAATAATCTTCTCCGGCTTGCGGAAGCGGACATACTTACCTGCGGCTAACTTCTTGAGCGCGTGGTTACAGCAATAGGTGCATTGGAAGGGACAGCCGCGACCGAGCAAAACTGAAATGCGCGAACCCTCTTCATCCGCTATCCATTCCTGCCAGAGCTCCCGGTCGGGAAAGGGCAGGCTGTCGAGATCCTCAAGGTAGGGGCGGGTGGGATTCTTTGCAACTTGTTCCCCTTGCCGGAGCCAGAGGTTGGCGATCCCGGCAGGAGCCTTGCCGGCAGACAACTGCGCCAGCAGTTCGAGCAGGGGGGCTTCGCCTTCGCCAATACAGAGCGCGTCAAAGGGGGCCTGCAGGCACTCCTCGGGATTGAGCGAAACCTGCGGACCGCCCGCCAGGAGATAGATCTCCGGGTAATTGCGCTTGCAGAACCCGGCGACCTGTGCGAGGAATTCATATTCGGAAAAAACCACGCTGAAGCAGATCACCTGCGGCTGGAATTCCGCCAGGCAACGGTTAAGGCGGTCCTCGGGATTACCCACGTTGCTGCTCAGGACTAACAGCTTGGTCTGGTGGCCGTGTGGTTTCAACACGGCGGAGAGATAAGAGATGCCGAACTGGATCTGCTCCTGCGACTTCAGCGGCTTTGCCGGAGTCAGGACATCCCAGAGGCTGTAAACAAAGAGGATCTTCATCGCCTGTTTCCATCCTTGACCACGCGAAGTGCTTGCCGGAGAAATTATTCCCTCGGCAGCCTCCGCCGGCGCACCTTCCACCAGAACCGCTTAAAATTTATTGCCCTCGTCCAGAGTTTGTCCCGCAAGCTGCTGCCGAGAGCGGGGGTTTTAATCCGGTTACTGTAGTAAAGCAGGAATTCCTCCATTTCTTGCAGAGAGGGATTGGCTGCCAGGGCTGGTTGCGGTAGGGCGATCTCCCAGCCAAGCTTGGCGGTAGCGGCAATGATTTCGCTTTCCAACTGGCGAGCAATATTTTGAGGATTAAGCTCCGGGAGATTGAAACGCTGGCGCGCGGCTTGTCCCAGTTGTGCGCGTTTCTCCGGGGAGGACGCCAGCTCCTGCAAGGAATTGATTACCGTTATCGGGCCATTCGCCAGGAATCCGGTGACGCCGTCGGCGACCAGCTCCGCCTGGGCGTTGCAACAGGCGAGCGACGGTGTTTCGTTGGTAACCACCGGCACCCCGCAGCGCATGGCCTCGGCAATGGCGAGGCCGAAGCTCTCTCCCATCGAGGAGAAATGCGCGAGCGCGTCCATGCCCGCATAGAACGCAAGCATCTCTTCCTGCGAGGAGGTTATCGAGAGATTGCGGTAGCGTTTCCCCAGGATCTTCTCCGCCTGCCGCGCCAGCATGCCGGGAAACCGGCGGGTGACAAAGTATAACTCCGGGATTGCCTTAAGCAACCGCGGCAGCACCGCCGGGAGCATGGCATCGATCCTGCCGGGATCAGGGCGGTAGACACTGCCGAGGACAAAAGCGCCTGCCGGCAATTTTAAATAGCCTCGAAACCGGGCCCGCGCCGCGATTAACTGCTCCTCGGTCGGTTCCAGGAGGACAGGGTTATACAGTACGCGGTGGCGGGGAAAATATTTTTCAAGCGGCGGCCTGCCGGAGAGGGTCCAATGCCGCCAGAGGGTATTCTTGGAAACGCAGAAGATCTTGTCGACC
>JAFGNG010000289.1 GCA_016927125.1 Planctomycetota bacterium
CACAGGCGCCATCATCATGATGGTGTCAAAATGAAGATCCACGCCGCCGGCGATATAAGGATACCAATCACCCATGCTGTCAAAGGTGCCGGCAAGGTTGAGTTCGATAAAATAGACGTCGCCGTCTTCGACTACGGCGGCACCGAGGAAATACTGATCCCATTCGACCCCCTCCAGAGCGATGCTCTCGGAATCAAGCTGGATAATGGGATCAAGGGGATCCGTGCCGTAAATCAGCAGTTCCCAGGTAAAGCTGCCGAATTCTTCCCATTCCGCCGCGTATTCAGACCCCCTGACCAGGAGCATCAGCTTCTCCCCGCCGGGAGCATCAATCGCGTCGATCTCCAGCATGCCGCTAAAGGCGAGGTTGGCATAACCGTCGACATTACCGGGAGAATTTTCCCCTTCATACATCGCGTCAAAGCTGAGTCCGCAATTCAGGCCATATCCCCAGGAATCGCAATGCGCACAGGCCTCGCCCACCTGGAATCCCGGGCCGGGATTGTCGGGATCCTCTGGATATTCCCCCAGTTCCACCGTGGCCCAGGCTTCACTGTACCCGGTTGAGTAATCCTCATCCTCCATGCCTTCTAACATCACATGGACATAGGCTTCGCAATCGGCGCCGCCCATGAGGGTTATCCCGGGGCCGGGTGAATATTGCAGCTCCCCGCCCATGCCGGTGAAGTTGTGATGGAGTTTTTCCATTTCATAGACGTCGCCACTGGTGGAATCAATCCAAAACATGCGATCCGGGGCGTTCCCAACCCCAAAGGTATCTTCATGATTTACGCTGCGATAGATATCGGTGACGCCATTCTCCCCCGTGCTTTGATGGTTAAAGGCGGCGCCGGTAGTGGTGTCGACGTAGTACATTTCGCTGGAGGCCCGGCTGAAGTCGGGGTTGAGAACCTGGTCTATAATCACCAGTTGCCCGACCGAGGGATCGTAATCCATCGAATATACCTGCTGAATCGGATTGCCGTCGAACCCGTTGCCGAAGTTCCCCACCAGGGTAGCCACGCCGGTGGTCTGGTTGATGGTATAGAGGTTGCTGTAATCGGTGCCGTAGAGGGTATGGTTATCCTCGTTATAGGCCAGTTCCTTGATGTCAAGATAACCGCCGGGCTGGTAGTCACCGATCTTGGTGACGGATTGATCGTAGGGGGTGACCTTATACAGGGCGCCCATATTGTCCGTGGCGTAGAAGGAGGCGGGATCCGGGCTGTCGGTCGAGCCGTACCAGATGTGCTCCGGGGTTTCAAAAAGAATGGCGCTGAGCGGCATTTGGGTCAAATCGATAATCCCGACACAACCATTACCGGCGGTATAGATCAGATCCGCCTGCGCGGAAATGCCCGCCAGCAGCAAGACAGCGCCTACCAGCAAGGTTTTGGCCAGAGTATGTCTCATCATCGCTCTCTCCTCATTGATTAATAATCTGACTGAAAGAAATTGATTGCTTAATAGAGACTTCTAAACGTAAGTATGGCCTCACTTTTGCTGATGAACAGAAATCAGCAAGAGTAACCGCTATCCCTTACAGTTTAGCACCTTGTGTGTATAATAAATCAGGATTTATTGGTTGTCAAATTATTTTTATGTTTTAGCCAAAACATTAAAAAATATTGGGGAAAATTAACGTAACTTCTTTTTTTATAAGTCAGTTAGCTTAGATATATTGCCATATTAATCTTGCATAACTCTAGAAAAAAGCTGTACATTCAAGGGATTTACCCTGAACTATAGGCATACCGATTGGCGTCTTCCCAGTAGGTCAGCAAAGCGGCAAACACATCCGAACATACCTGATGCAATCGTGCGGGGGTTGCCAGAATTTCATGCTCCGTGTCCGGAGTCAACAGTTTGCCAAGGAACAGCCATTTGGGATTATGGTTCTTGGGTAGATTGAGGAAGAACTCCGCAGTTTTCGCGGTCGGGATTACTTTAAAAAAGTTGCTGGGGTAATCCAGATACTCCAGGCTGAAGGCGTTTTCCAGAACTGCTTGCGAAAACTCCTCCGGAGCTTGGCGCAAGCGCTTGCAGAGATAGGCATAGGCAATAGCGACCATCTCCCGGCTGCCGCGATCATTCAGGCCGAAGTCAAAGCCCAGACCGAGGCGAAGGTGGCGCGGGTTCATCGCAACGTTGAGCTGCACCTCCTGCTTGCCGCCGTAGTGGTAGAGCTCCCAGAAACCGTCCCGGTAGCTGAAGTCGCCGAATTGTTGCCTGGCGAGCCTGCCCTGGCGCCACTCCTGGCGTTTGGCTTGCACCTGCTGTAATTGCGGGGCGCTATTCAGATAGGCCCTTAACGGCACCGCTACCGCCTTCATCTCGGCCTGAACCAGCCGGCGCGGGCAGTCCCGCAGGCGGGCAAAGTCTTCCCTCGTGATCACCGGGGGGAGCGCTTCCAGCATCTTCTGCTCCAATTCCAAATTACCAGCCAGCGCGCTCTCCCCGGCTGCGAGCCGATTATTCCGCCCGCACCTGCCAGACATGGATCAGGGATTTATCCTCGTCGCCACGCGGTTCAATAATATATAACAGGCCGCGCGCGGCATCAAAGGCAGCCGCGCCTACATGGTGGAACTCCAGGTGGGGCTTTTCGCGATAAAGCAGTTTCTCAATGTCCAGGGTCGCATAGGGTTGCGGTTCATAGGGTTGCATCTCCCCTGCCGCAACGGTCGCCAGGTCCGTGGGGTTATAAAAGATAATCTGCGCGGTAAACCCGCTCGACCACCAACCGCGCTGGTCATTGGGATAATCCGGTACCTCCGGCCACGGACCCTCTTCCGGCCAGACCACGCCGTTGGCA
>JAFGNG010000290.1 GCA_016927125.1 Planctomycetota bacterium
ATCGCCGCAATGAGCATGATGTCCGGCAAGAGCTTTGCCATTGGTGAAGCCGGCATGATGGTCACCGACAACCGCGACCTCTATGAGCGCTGCGTTGCGTGGGGCCATTATGACCGCACCGGTATCACCACCGACTGGGGTGGGGTCGACCCTGGTGAGATTACCATGGATGAACTCAAGCCCTTCAGCGGCCTACCACTGGGCGGCTACAAGCATCGGGTCAATCAGCTCTGCTCTGCCCTCGGACTCGGCCAATTGCAGCATTACCCGGCTCGCATCAAAGAAATCCAGAAGGCGATGCACCGCTTCTGGGATCTTCTCGAAGGCGTACCCGGCATCCGCGCCCACCGCACCCCCAAGGATGATAAACAAACCACCATGGGTGGCTGGTATTCCGCCAAGGGCTTGTACCGCGCTGAAGAGCTCGGTGGCCTGCCCTGCGCGAAGTTCTGCGAAGCCGTGCGGGCCGAGGGCGTGGCAACCTGCACCCCGGGCGCGAATAACCCACTGCACCTGCACCCCTTCTTCAATGACGCGGATATCTACCATATGGGCAAGCCCACGGTAATTTCCTTCGGCCAGCGCGATGTCCGCCAGGGCAAAGGTTCCCTGCCGGTTTCTGAAAATATCAACAATATCGCCTTCCGGATCCCATGGTTCAAGCATGACCGTCCTGAGATTATTGAGGAGCACGCGGCAGCCTTCCGCAAGGTTGCTGAAAATGCCAAAGAACTCCTGTAAGTCCAGGGAGTCAATGCAAACGTATAATTAAAGAGGTAAGAAGGGGCGCGAGCCCCTTCTGCCTTTGGACTGGAGGTCATGGATTATGGCCAAGGCAAAGACTGAGAAGAAACACTCCATTATCGATGCTCACAACCATCCTGACTGGCATGGGCACGGCTTCGACAAATTTATCCGGAATATGGATGACTGCGGCATTGCCAAGACCTGGCTGCTTTCCTTTGAAGGACCGGTCGACGAAAGCAATCCGATTAACTTTCCGGTGCATGCCTCCAAAACCCTGGGCACCCTGACCGCGCCGACCTCCTTCGCCCGCTGTGTTGCCTTTAAGGAACGTGCACCGGAGCGCTTTGTGCTGGGCTACTGCCCCGATCTCCGCCGGCCGGATGCCATTGACTACCTGGATGCTGCTATCCAGGTATACGGCGTCAAGGTCTGTGGCGAGTTGAAGTTACGAATGATCTATGATAATCCCGATGCACTACGCTTCTACCGCTTCTGTGGTGAGAAGAATCTGCCCGTTACCATGCACTTCCAATATCCCATGGAACTCGGAGTCAAATACCCCCGCCCGGACTACTGGTATGGCGGCGATTTGGAGGTTCTGGAGAGGATACTGCAGAAATGCCCCGGCACCATCTTCATTGGCCATGCCCAGGGGTTCTGGGCGCATCTTTCCCAGGATCACCAGTTCAAAACCACGAATTATCCCACGGGCAAGGTCACACCCGGCGGCCTGGTGCCGGAATACCTGCGGAAATATCCCAATCTCCACGCCGACCTGTCGGCGGGCAGCGCGATTACCGCGCTTAAGCGCGATCCTGAATTCACCAAGGATTTCCTGCTGGAATTCCAGAACCGCCTGCTCTATGCGCGCGATTGCTTTACCAACTCGTTGCAGGAATTCCTGAATTCTCTGGCACTTCCCGTGGAGGTGCTGAATAAGATCTATTTCCAGAATGCGTTACGCTTGGTTCCGGAAGACTAGTCAACATTCAGGTTAGGTGGATTGCGGGTAAATTATGAGCATCTTAACCAGTAAACCGCTCTATCGGTTTTCACAGCTTTTGGCGCTGTTCTTTTTCCCGGCGGCGATCTTCTTCCTCTTCTTCTTTACCCTGGAGGATAAGGTCAAGACCTCGGGAGTGGTCGAGGCGGCCAACCAGATCGTCGTCCGCAGCGCGGTCGAGAAGACCATTGTCGAAGCCATCCATTACCAGAACGGCGATAAGGTCACCCAGGGTTCCCCGGTGGTCACCTTCGCGGATCTGCAGGGACTGGAGACGCAGGTTAAAAAACTCAAATTACACCTTGAATTCCTGCAAGAACAACTCCAAAGGGCCAAGCGCCTCCAGAGTGAAGGCGCCGGTTCCAGTTTAAAGGTTGAAGAGTTGACCAATGAGATCCGCGAAGAAGAGATTGCCTTGGAGGAGTTGCGCACCCAGCAGGAACGCCTGGTCGCCCGCGCCCCCTTCGACGGCAATATCACCAATATCCATGTCAAGCTGCAGGAGCGGGCTGAGATCGGCAAGCCTCTCTTTACCCTCTTCGGAACCGGCGACAAGATTATCCGCTGCATCGTCCCGGAACAGGACTTTGACTACCTCGCCATCGGGCAGGAGGTGCAGATCAAATCCCAGCTCTACAACTACCTGCGCTACCAGATCTATAACGGCCGGGTATTGAGCATCTCCAAATACGGCAAGCATGCCGTGGAGCTCTCCGACCCGGACAATTATGACGAGCTGAAAATCTATTATACTGTCCTGGTTGAACTTCTCGACGGCCAGGATAAGCTCGCAGTTGGCAGTTCCGCCATGTGTGAAATCATCATTGAGCGCCGGCCAGTGTTCTACATCATTGTAGGTTGGAGGTAAGCCATGCCGATGGATTCCCCGCGGGAAACCCGCCGAAAAGACATCTGGGAACAGGAGCGCGGCGAGGAGCATATCTCCTTCTTCCAGGCCTTCCGCCTCTACGCCGATTTTTATCTGCCGCACAAGCTCCGGATCCTCTGGATCCTCTTCTTTAACCTGTTGATCGCCGTCCCGATGCTGGTCGTACCGGTGTTCGTCAAGATCATCGTGGACCATTTCATACCCCAGTCCAACAAGTTTTCAATTTACATGATGATCCTGGTAGTTTTTATTATCTCGCTGGGGCACCTGCTCTTTCTGATCGCCTTCCGGGTATCCTTTACCAACATGGTCAAGACCATCTCTATGGATATCCGCGACCGCATTGTCCGGCGCTTGCAGATACTCTCGCTCTCCTATTTTTACAGCAAGGAAACCGGCAGGTTCTATTCCAAGATCATGCGCGATGTTGATCGCACCGAGGAATTCTCCAACGTCTTTGTACAGTATATCTTTCGCGGCCTGGTGATGCTGGTGATGATGCTGGCCGTTTTGGCGTGGGTTAACCTGACGCTGCTCGGCATCTTACTACTGACCTTCCCGGTTTTTTATTTCATCTTCTCCCTTACCAAGCGGCGGATGCGCGAAAGCCGCCATGAAGAGCGCAAGGCCCATGAAAACCTGAGCGTGACGGTCAGTAACTTTCTGCAGACCTCGCTCCTGGCGCGGCAGCACGGGCATGAAGGCTTCGAACGGGACAAGGTCATCACCAGCGGCGAACGGGTGATCGACAAATCCACCGATGCGATCGCGCATATCGCCCTTTTCGGCTCCATCAATTTCACGGTCACGCAGGTCTTTAACTTTTCCGTGATCGCCTTTGCCGCGGCCGCCGTCATTGATCACAAGCTGACACTCGGCGAGATGCTCCTCTTTGTCCAGTATATCCAGCAGATTATGAGCCATTTCGTCACTATCATCAGCCAAATTCCGACCATTACCGAATTCGCCGAATCCGTGCGTTCGATCCGCGAAATCCTGACCGTCCCGGACCTGGAGCACAACCAGGGCAAGCGGGAGATCACCTCCCTGCGCGGCGAGGTTACCTTTGAAAATGTCTCCTTCGCCTACCACCAGGGGCAGCCGGTGATTATCGATGTCAACGTCCATATCGAACCCGGGACCACCGTCGGCCTGGTCGGCAAGTCCGGCGCTGGCAAGAGCACCTTTGTCAACCTGCTCCTCGGCCTGTACCGGACCGACCTGGGCAATATCATGATCGACGATATGCCGGTGCAGGATATTGACATGCGCAGCGTCCGCCGCCGGGTCGGGGTGGTCAACCAGAGCCCGATTCTCTTCTCCGGAACCATCTACGACAACATTGTCCACGCCTACCAGGACAAGAATATGGAGGATGTCATTGCCGCCGCCAAGAAGGCCAACGCCCATGAGTTCATTATCCAGCAACCGAAGGGATATGACACCTGGGTGGGTGAAGGTGGCGTGCTGCTCTCCGGCGGCCAACAACAGCGGGTCAGCCTGGCGCGGACGATCCTGCGCCAACCTGCAATCCTGATCCTGGACGAAGCCACCAGCGCGCTCGACTCTGAATCCGAAAGGTTAGTGCAATCCGCGCTCGACCGGATGATGGGGCAGATGACCACCTTCATCATTGCCCACCGCCTGAGCACGGTGCAGAAAGCTGATCTCATTTTAGTCTTCGAGGAAGGGCGGATTGTTGAGACGGGCACGCACAAGGAACTGATCGGCAGGGGCGGCGCTTATGCCAACCTGGTTAAGTTCCAGGCCATGGACTTGGAAGGGGAAGTGCTCCACAATCACGAATAGCTCTTAACCCTGGTTGAGCCGTGCCAGGGCCGTGGCAACGAAGAAGGTTATCCCGTTCGAGATCGCCCCGTCATTGAAGTTGAACTTGGGGTTATGCAAATAGGCAACTTCCGGGCCCAATCCCAGGCGGAACTGCGCGCCGACGTAATCCTGCAGGTAAAACGCGAAATCCTCGCTCCCCATCACCGCCTGGTCCAAAACCACCCATGCGTCTTTACCCAGGACCTCCTCCGTAACCTTCCTGCCCAATTCGACTGCTTCGGCAGCATTAATTACCGGGAGATAACAGGTATCGTAGGAGATTTCATAGGTTGCGCCCATCGATTGGCAGACACCGCCGACTATCTGTTCAATCATCTTCGGTATCTTTTCGCCAATCTCCGGGTTGTGGTAACGGGCAGTACCTTCCATCAGGACAGAGTTAGGAATCACATTGGCATTCCCGCCGCCATCAATATGGCAGATGCTCACCACCGCCGACTGCATTGCCGGGACCATGCGCGAGGGGATAGCTTGGAGGGCTTCAATCACCCGGGCCGAGGTTAAAATTGGATCAATCGCCATTTCCGGATGCGCGCCATGCCCGCCCTTGCCGTTAATAATAATTTTAAACATATAGGCGCCAGCCATCGCCGGTCCGATCATGCTGGTGAGGCTGCCAACCGGAGTGCCGGGCCAGCCATGCTGGGCCAGCACCAGGGCCGGTTCCGGATTTTTTAACGCGCCGGCTTCAACCAGCGGTTTGCCGAGGGCAAGCCCTTCTTCACCGGGTTGGAAGACAAAACGCACTGAGCCGGAAAAGGTATCCCGCAGCTCGTTCAAAACCAGCGCCGCGCCCATCAGGATCGCGGTATGCCCGTCATGGCCGCAGGCGTGCATTACGCCCTTATTTTTCGAAGTATATGGCACCCCGGTGTGTTCATCCAGGGGCAGCGCGTCCATATCCGCGCGCAGGGTGACATTGACCCCCTTGCCCTTGCCTTCAAGAATCCCTACGACATCTGTTTCCAGAAAGGGGTCATGAAACTTGATCATGGTTTTTGCAAGGGTTTTTCGAATCAGGGCGGAGGTTTCAAACTCTTTGCCGGAAAGTTCGGGATTGGCGTGGATTTGATGGCGAAGCTCAATTATTTTAGGAACAATGTCAGCAATGAGTTTTTTTATCTCTGCCATGGGTCTGTCCTTCCTGCAACATGATGAAAATATCGTGAAAGGGTTTCAATTGTAGAATGATTGTAATGGTAGACAATTTTTAGGCAACAAAAAAATCCGCTGTCCCACGCGGAACAGCGGATTCGAATAATTAGCAGTATAGCATGCTATCAATCTAACCCATTACCTATTGCTGCTTCCTCCGCATCGCGATGAGCAGTCCGCCCAGACCGATGAGGGCCATGGTGGTCGGCTCGGGAACGATGAAAGCCTGGAGGGTATTCGGTGTC
>JAFGNG010000291.1 GCA_016927125.1 Planctomycetota bacterium
GGAGGACACGCGCCGGCGCCTGGGCCAGCTCTCCAAGGCGCAGGAGTTTATCCCCGAACTTAAAACCTTGCACTTTGTTACCGCCTCGGTTGTTCTTCATGCCGGGCAATGGCCGGGCGCGTCGGGCGGGGGGAGCTTCGTGCTCGATCGAGGTTCGGCAGACGGGGTTGTGGTAGGCAGCGCGCTCCTGCAGGGGCAGGCGGTTCTCGGCCAGGTGGTGGAGGTCAGCCCGCACGCTTCCCGGGGGATTATGCTCAACCATCCCAACCTGATCATTGCCGGGCGGCTGGGCGGACAGCGCACCGAGTGTTATATCCGCGGCAGCGTTGCGGGCGTCTGCGAAGCAGTCTTTCTGGGGCGCCAGCCGGAGGCCAAGGAAGGGGACTTGATCTTCACCAGCGGTTTACTCGGATACTTCCCCAAGAACCTGACCGTGGGAGAGCTGGCGGAAACGCCGGTTGAGGATGGCGACCAGCGCACCTATGTCGCTAGGCTGCGTCCCACCGCGGAACTCGACGCTGTCGAGGGGGTGATTATTGTCAACAGCGAAACCCCGGCCGCCTTCCCGGAACCCAGAAGCGAGGGGGAGGCTAAAGCGAATGATTAAGATTAATTCTACCATGCCCTAATCTAAAGATGGGGAAGGATTCTCATGCGTTGGCTTCCATTTATCTTACTGGCTCTGGCCTCGGCGGGGATGGCGCTCTATTTCCAGGACCTGCTCGGGGCCTATGCGCCCGCCGTGCTGTTCCTGTTCGCATTCCATGTCGGGCTGCATTGCAATCCGATAGAGGCCCTGCTCGGATGGTGGGGCTGCGGGTTGCTCCGCGACCTCGCCATTGGCGGCCGGCTGGGCGTGTCCGCAATGATCTTTCTTCTCCTGGGAATGGCCGTATTGGCCTTTCGCCGGAGGGTGAAACGGGAGCACGCCAGCACGCAAATCCTGCTGGTTTTTACCATGGTGTTTATCCTGAGATTAGCCGCGCCCCTGTTGGCCTGGGGGTTCTCCCCGATCTTTGCTTGGCCCCAGTTCCTCAAGAGCTGCGTCTCCTCAGCGGCCTTTACCGGCGCCTTGAGCATCCCCTGGGCGTTGACCATAGCGCGGCTGAAGGTCTACCGGCCGGAGCATGAACTGGTCAGCGCGTTTTCCGCGGGCGGGGCCTGAGAAATTTGATAAAGATAAATGAACGCCAAGGAAGAGATAGTTATCACTGCAGCCAGCTTAACCGGAGTTTTTGAACTGCAATGTTTAACCGCCGCGTACTGATCCTCACAATCATATTTTTGCTTGCCTTCCTGGTACTCTTCACGCAGATGGTGTCCTTACAGATATTAGAAGCCGAGGACTGGCGCGAGCGCGGGGAAAAACGCCTGCATCGCCGCGAGCAGATTGTGCCCCGGCGCGGTAGCATCCTGGACCGCAACGGCCGGATCCTGGCCGAGGACAGGGCTACCTGGGACCTCTGGATTGTGTTGGGCCAGACCATCAGGCCGCCGGGAGAAAAACCCCGGGAAGAGTTTATCCTCGGTGAAATCACCGTAGCCCGGATGCGGAATATACTGCGGGCGCACTCGGCGCAACAGGAACGCGAAGAACTTCTGGCAGTTGAATACCTGCGCGACCATCTGCCCCTGACCGAACGCCTTGCCGAAATCTTGTGGTATACGAAATCGCAGGAAGCGGCAAGCCTGCTGGAGATGAAGGAACTGGTGGCAAAGGCGCTCTTCCGGGAAGCCAAGCGTTCAATGGAAGATCCCCGGAGTGATGGAATTTTTAGAAAGCGGCACCTCTTTCGGAATATCGGGAACGCTGCCTACTTCCGGATCCTGCAGGACCAGAACATGCGGGGAGAGGATTCCCTCTTTGAGCCCCTGGACCTACAGGGCGGCTGGCTGCGGGAATACCCTTTTGGCGAGAGCGCCGCCCATATTACCGGCTATGTGGGGCCGTTATCCAAGCCCGACTATGAACGCCTACGGGGAACATGGGGAGAGGAAGGGTTGATTCCCGGCGAAGGCGAGATCCCGGGGTTCTTTATTCCTACGGAAACGGAGCTGGATATCATCGGCTATAAAGAAATCACCAAGCATGGCGAGATGATTCCAATCCCTGGCTTTCTACAGAACGAAATTGTCGGAAAGCGAGGCATCGAACGGCAGTATAATCAGTCCCTGCGCGGTTCGCATGGCCGCCGCTATTTGCACCGGACCATCCAGGAACCGAGCGGCAGGAAGGTATGGGAGGTGAAAAACGTTGAAGATCCCGGCCGCAATGGACGTAGCCTGATGCTGACCATTGACGCGGAGATCCAACAGCAGGTTTATGAAAAAGTCCAGGCCGGCTTGGAGGAGCGCCACCTTCGCGACCAGGAGGAGCAGCAGGAGAAATTCGGACCCCAGGCGGTCGGCCGGGAATACAATGCCGCGTGCGTCCTGATGGATCCCAACACCGGGGCGATCCAGGCGCTGGTCAGCATCCCGAGCTACGATCCCGCCGAAGTCAGGAAAAATTACAGCGATTATATGCTGGCCAAGAGCCGTTACCCCTTGCTCAACCGGGTGACGACGGGAATTTACCCGCCCGGCTCTACCTTCAAGCCGGTGGTGGCCCTGGCGGCCTTGAACTGCGGGTGCATTACCCCGGAGACGGAGTATGACTGCCAGGGGGCAATCCGACTCGGCAACCATGATTTTATCTGCATGCGCCGCGTTTCCCACGGGCTCCTGAAGGTCGAGGATGCCTTGAAGTACTCCTGCAATGTCTTTTTCTATAATACGGGCAGGGATCTCGGGCGCCAGCGCTTGTATGATTTTATCTGCGAAATGGGATTCGACCAACCCACTGGGATCGACCTACCCTCGGAAAAAGCAGGCCAGATGAAGGACAATCTTGCCAGTGGATACCGTTGGTCGATCGGTAATACCTTCCATCTTTCAATTGGCCAGGAGATCGCGGTCACTCCCATCCAGATGGCGGTGGCGGTCTCGGCGATTGCCAATGGCGGCAAGATTGTCCGCCCGCACCTGCTGGCTGGGATCGAAGACGCGACCCCGGAAGAAATGGAAACCCTGGCAGTATTCAACCAACCGGTGAAAAACCTGGAGCTTACCCAAACGGCCATCAAGACAGTCCGCCAGGGGATGTGGAAGGTAGTCAATGAAGAAGGCACCGGCAGGCGCTGCCGGATTGCCAGCCTGGAGATCTGCGGTAAGAGCGGCTCGGCGGACTGGAAGCAGGACGAGCCTACCCACGCCTGGTTTGTCGCTTACGCCCCGGCAGAAGACCCGCAGGTGGTCGCGGTGATCGTGGTCCCGGAAGGCAATCTCGGTGGCCGGACCTGCGCGCCGATCATCAAGGACATCATGAAGGTATATTTTGATCTGCCTGATTTTGATGATGGGGTCGGATGAGATCTAAACTGTATAGGTCAGTGAGAACAAAAACAGAAAGGCGGGCAAGGTGTTGCGGTCAAAGCGCCTGAACATTATCAACCTTGACTGGATCCTGATCCTCGCGACCGCGGGGA
>JAFGNG010000034.1 GCA_016927125.1 Planctomycetota bacterium
GCAACCAATTACTCCTGCGTTGATACGACCCTGCAGGTTCTGCTTTGCGCGCGTGATTTTGGGGTCAAGCGCGTGGTAATCGCGGCCAGTTCTTCCGCCTACGGCGACACCGAGGTTCTGCCGAAGGAGGAAAGCATGACCCCGCGGCCCTTAAGCCCCTACGCGGCCTCAAAACTAGCGCAGGAGCATTACTGTACCGCCTTCAGCACCTGCTATGGAGTCGAAACGGTGGCGCTCCGATACTTCAATGTCTTCGGCCCCCGCCAGGACCCCAAGAGCGACTACGCCGCGGTGATTCCGAAATTCATCCGGATGATCCTGGCCGGCAATCGTCCGACGATTTACGGCGATGGCGAGCAGTCGCGTGACTTCACCTTCATTGATGACGTGGTCAACGCCAACCTCCTGGCGGCGCGCGCGGAAGGGATGTTCCTGGGCGAGGTGATCAATATCGCCCGCGGCGAGCGCATCACGGTCAATGAGCTGTTCAGTAAAATCAATGCCGTGCTCGGCACCGCTATCGAACCGGAATATGTCGATCCCGTCCCGGGTGACGTGAGACAGAGCCTGGCGGACATTTCCCGCGCGCGTGAACTCATTGGCTATGAACCCACCACCACCATCGAAGCCGGACTGGAGAAGACCGCGGCCTGGGTGCGGGAGAACCTGCAAGGCGCTCTCGGGGAGGGGAAATAACTCCAGCCGCTGGAAGTTAGAATCTCCCGCCAGCAATGAGGTGGGCCTCTTTCTCAATTCGTTAGCAAAGAGGTGGAATGATGCGCAAGAAATTATTCCTTAATCTCACGCTTCTCTTTGCCCTCTTTGCCTTTGCTTTTATCCTCCTGGAAATCATTGGCCGGCTACTCGGGGGGTATCCGCTCGTTCCGCACAACATTCTGGAGCAACGGCTGGGGCTTAGCAAGCGCGCCTATCAATCTGCCTATGATTCCCGCCTGGGCTGGCTTCCCCAGCAAAGCAGCAAGGATACTAACAACATCTGGAACACAGAGATTACTATCCTGGAAGACAGTATCCGCTCTAATGGCAAAGTTACAGCTTCTGAAAAGCCTTCCTCTCCTGTGATCCTGGCGGTGGGTGATTCCTTCACCTTCGGCGACCAGGTGTCGGACAATGAAACCTGGCCTGCTGCGCTGGAGACTTGCGGTGTAAGTAGGGTATTGAACGCGGGGGTTTTCGGCTACGGGCTGGACCAGTCCATCCTGCGCGCCGAGGGCTTGCTAGATAAGTATAACCCCGATCTCCTCATCATCGGCATGATCTGTGATGATATAAACCGTTGTGAAATGAAGATCCGGACTGGAGCTTCCAAGCCATATTTCTCTTTTGAGAACGGGGAGTTGGTCTTACAGAACCAGCCGGTGCCGCTGCCTCAATATCTTAAACTGGATCCCCTCAGGCAGGTCCTCGGTTACAGTTACCTGATTGACCGCCTGTTATGGCGTTGCTGCCCGAAGTTCTGGCTGACCGGCACGAAGGATGAATTTGTGCTGGCCCATAATGATGGGATGGCGATTGCAGTCAAGCTGATGGAGCGGATTGACAAGGTTGTGGCGGAAAGAAAGCTACCCGTCATTCTCCTGGTGCAATATGTTGCCAATCCTACTACTGCCGGGCGCAAGAGAATTGAGGAATTTTTACAAGGCATCCGCCATACTGGTTTGCAGGTCCTCGACCTTTACGCGGATCTGGAAAGCTTGAAGGCTGAGAAGCCGGAGAGCTATGAAAAACTCTTTGCCGGGCACATGACCCCGGAGGGCAATAGGTGGGTGGGGCGGAAGTTGGCTGGGTTTATTGCTGTGCAAAATCTATTGCCAAGAGAATAAGATGGAAGCCAAACAATCTACTCCAAAATTTATAATTTATCCGCTTTGTTTCTGCATCGCTGTGCTTATCTTTATTGCCTTGCAATTCATTCTACCGGGGCGGGGAGAAAGAAATGTCTGCTGTAAGGTTTGCGGAGCAAAGAAAATTATCTACCGCTGGCCCTTGCTCCCCAGTTATGAGTCAGATTATGAAGTTACTCCTTTGGATAAATGGATGACTGCTCATTATCTGCGGCATAGCCATGACTGGGTATTGACCGGAAGCTTTGGGGTTAGAGGTTATTTTGGCACCAACATGGAATGTGGCGACGGTGGTTTTCCCATGGCTTGTTTCATGCCTAAGATACAGGAAGAATATTTACAACAAACCCCGGAGCCGGAGATCATGGCTTTGGTAAAACTGCTAACTTCGCTGAATGCTGTAGAGAAAGAACAAGGAGAGAAGGAAATTGAAAAGCTGATGGAATATTACTTCAGCCATCAAGGCACGTTTCCGCCTAGCCCTCCACCCGGCAAAGCCACTCCCTAAGTCAGCTTCCTTTCCCACACCTCCAGCACCTCTTCCGCGAGCTCAGGCAGTTCGCGCCCCTTTGTCATCTTGACCCAATGGCAGTCGAACTTGCGGAACCAGGTCATCTGGCTCTTGGCGAGGTGGCGGGTGTTGCGCTGGATGAGCTCGATGGCGGTGTTATAATCATGCTTGCCGGCAAAATAATCAAAGAGTTCCGCGTAGCCGACCGCGCTGCGCGCTTGCTTACTTAACGGCGGTTCCATTTCGTACAACTTCCGGGCCTCTTCCTCCAGCCCTGCCGCCAGCATGCGGTCAACGCGCTGGTGGATGCGGTCATACAATTCCTCCCGTTCCCACAGCAGCCCCACCATGGTGATCTTACGATCCGTGCGCTGCTGGCCGAACTGGGTCTGCTGGCTGCTGATCGGTTCCCCGGTCATGGTGACGACCTCCAAGGCCCGCACTACGCGGCGGAGATCATTGGGATGGATGTTCTCCGCGGCTTCCGGATCAAGATCCTTCAACCTGCTATGCAAGGCTTCCAAGCCGTGCTCCTCGGCATAAGCCCTGAATTCATCCCGCAAGGGTTGCTCCGCGCCAGGGCCGTCAAACAGCCCTTCGGTCAAACCCTTGTAGTAGAGCGCGGTGCCACCGGAGAGGAGATGCTCTTTGCCTGCGGCTTCGATCTCTCTGAGCGCCTCTTCCGCCGCGTCCACATACTGCGCGACAGAGAAACCTTGCCTCGGATCAACAATATTAATGCACCAGTGCCTGACCTTTGCCAAAGTTTCTGGATCTGGTGTGGCCGTGCCGATATCCATGCCCTGGTAGATCTTCATAGAATCGACCGAAATGATTTCCGCGCTGGTAGTTTCAGCAAGGTGGAGGGCGAGGCTTTCCTTGCCACTCGCGGTGGGGCCGAGCAGGATTCTTAAGGGTTGGAGGGTCATGTGCGTTCAAACCGCCGTTTCAGTTCGTCCAGGGTCAGTTTGTAGGCAAAGGGCCTCCCGTGCGGACAGGTGAGGGGCATCTCCTGCTCGCGCAGGCGGTCGAGGAGAGCCACGACCTCGCCGTCCGGCAAGCGGTCGCCAGCTTTGATCGCGGCCTTGCAGGCC
>JAFGNG010000292.1 GCA_016927125.1 Planctomycetota bacterium
AGGCGACGGTTTTGCAGCACCTCCGCCGGCCGGTAAAGTTGCAGGACCTGATGGCGGCTCTGCGGCGGACTACCCTGGAGGTTAATGAGCAAGAAGTTCTCCAGCTCTGCCAGCAGGCGGTAATGGGTGGATTGACTGTCAACTCTGCGGTTCGCACCGTTGACGGGCTGGTGGAGGAAAAGAAACGGCGGGATCTGCATCCGCTTAAATGGCTGTTGCAGCATTACCTCTTCTTCCGCATCCCGCTAATCTACCCGGAAAAATTCCTTAACCGCCACCTCCCCAAGGTGCGGGTGCTGGCCTCGCGCAGGGCGGTTATGATCTACGCCGTGATTGCCTTTATTGGCATTATTTCCCTGTTGCAGAATCCAGCCGCCTATTTCAGTACCTTCCCCCGCTTCTTTAACTGGCAGGGCGCGCTCTGTTACGGCCTGGCGGTGGTGGGGCTGAAGCTGACCCACGAATTCTCCCATGCCTTCACCGCGACCGCGCTCGGGGTGCGGGTGCGGAGCATGGGTATTGCCTTCATGGTTTTTTGGCCTTTGCCATTCTGCGATATAACCGATGCCTGGAAGCTCTCCAAGCGGCGCGCGCGCGCCCAGATCGGCATCGCCGGAGTGACGGCCGAACTGGTGGTGGCGGGGATCTCCCTCTGTCTGTGGCGGATAACTTCGGAAGACAGTATTGCCCACAGCATCTTTTTCATTACTTCGTCCGCGAGCCTCCTCTCCACCCTGGCGGTCAACCTCAATCCCGCTATGCGCTTCGACGGCTATTATATTATCTCCGATCTCTGGGGGATTGAAAATTTGCAACCGCGAGCCTTTGCCATGACCAAGTGGGCGCTGCACCGCTGGTTACTGGGTTATGATGAACCGGCGCCGGAACTCGGTGTCTCTCGGGGAAGGCTCGTTGGGATGATGGCTTATTCCATTTATACCTGGATCTACCGCGTCGGCCTTTATCTCGGTATTGCTATCCTGGTGTACTATAAATTCGCCAAGGCGCTGGGCACGCTTCTCTTCTTGATGGAAATCTACTGGTTCCTGTTTCGCCCAATCATGAACGAAGGGAAATTCCTGATGACTATCCGCAAAAAGCTTCCGCTCAGCCGGCGGCTGGCACTCACGCTTTCCGTTTTGGGCATGCTCTTTCTCTGGCTGGCGTTGCCACTGCCGCGCACCCTCTCACTGCCGGCAATCGTAGTGCCCGCGGAGGCGCAGATTATCTACGCCCATAACGCGGGCCAGATCGCAGACCTGCAAGAGATTGAGCGCGGACAAGAAGTCAGCAAGGGGGAGCCTCTCCTGACCATTATCTCTGAAGACCGCCAGGCGCAGATAAGAATCCTGCAATTAAACCAAGAGATGCTGGAGCAGCAGTTGAAGCAGCTCTCCGGCCAGGATGACAACCGCGATCTTATCCCGCAGAAACGGAAAGAGGTCGACCAGGTCAAGGCGCAGTTGGATGAATTGGAACAACTCGAAAAGCTGAATCGGCTCACCGCCAGCCTCGACGGGATCGTCTATGATTGGGACCAGACCCTCTATAACGGCAGGTATGTGAAGGAGAACTCGGTGCTGGGCAGGATTGCGCCCGCCGGCAAGGTTCATATTGTCGCCTACGTGCCGGGGAAGTATAAGGAAGATCTCTTTAAAGGCAAGGCAGCGGAATTTATTGCCAATGACCAGCCCGGCTCCAGGTCCTGCCAAGTGCGGGTGATTAACCCGGTGCGCGAGGAAAGACTGGAACACCAGACCCTCTCCTCGGTGGCGAAGGGGCCGATCGCAGTCGTTCCGGTTGCCGGCAACCAGTTGATGATGATTGATATTTACTATCGCCTGGAAGCGGACCTGCTTCCTAGCGGCGAATCCGCCCCCCGCCTCGGCCAGCGCGGCACCCTGCGGGTCTGGACCTCACCTCGCTCATACTTAGCAGACATTGTCCGCCAGGTCGCCCGCGTGCTGCAGAGTGAGAGTAGTTTTTAATTTTTTTAAAATTAATAGCAACTTATTCCTCGGCCAGGTTATACCGGGGAAGGAGTTAGCATCAATTTCATCTTTCCATTTCTCGATGAGATATAATGATCCATTAGTATTATTGCTTGCTGCTATCTACTTCAACATAAAGCACAAAATGGCCATCTAATTCATGAAACCAGATCTGGAAGGAAGTATCAACAGCACTGCTCAATTTCCCATATGCATAATAATCCTTATCATTGAAAACAGCGTTTAATTTAGCGCCATCTCCGCCGGTAAATTTTAAAAGGAAAGATAACTCTGCAAGCCCTTCTTCTCCACACTCTCCAGAAGTAAATAAGTGGTTATTCTGTAAAAACTTTTGAAGATTTTGGCGGGATATATGCCCACTAATAAAAACTTGTAAATCATGACTATGATACTGCCTGAAAATATAGTCAATTTTTCTCTCAGTTATTAATCCAGAGAAATCCTTACTAATGACAGGCATGTCCACAAAATGATCAACAGATCCTTCTTTCCATCTCCAATCACCATCTAGATATTTATCCGGCGCAATAACCCAATTATAGACGGTAAAAATTAATACAATATGCCAGAGGACAAAGGCAAAGAAGCACAATAGACTTCGGTTTTTCTTAAAAATCCGGCAAAGGAAAGAAAGCCCCGCACCTGTCACAACAAACACAGTATTCATAAAAATCGACACTGTCCAACCGCCGGATATAGGGACGAAGAAGGTATAAACCAGCCAGCAAAGTAGCATGAGAAGTGCAAGCCAGGGAAGGAAGCTAGGTAATACAGAGTTATTCTTATGGCCGGCATTCATTACATTAACCTAGATAAAGAGACCTATTTATCTTGCAGCAAGATATAACTAGCTTCACCTTTAATACGAGTCACTGCTCCAGGATCTCCGCATTCAGCAGCATAAATATCCAGTTGAGATACTGTCTTGATATATTCATGATCAGTAATGCTATTGTAATATCTTAGGTTGATTTTTGTCCTATCTAATCTCTCCATTTCATCTTTTGCAATATTCCCAACATCAGAAGCATAATCATTAAATAAATGGATCGATCCAATATGATATTCCCTATGGAATACTTCATGCGAAAATATTTCAGCCATAAAAATATAACTAATGTTATCTTTCATATTATCACAATCGGGAGGGAATAGGGA
>JAFGNG010000293.1 GCA_016927125.1 Planctomycetota bacterium
CAACGCCTATTCCTTCTTCCTCGGCGGCGGCCTCTACCTCGGCACCGGCAACTGGATTGTTACCCCCACGGCGGGGATCCAGTACAGCTATATGACTACCGAGGCCTATGCCGAAAACGGCGCGGGCGACCTCAACCTCCAGATTGATGAAAATACCACCGATTCCTTCCTCACCAAGCTCGGGATGACGGTCGGCTATATGGTTACGGACTACCTGCGGGCTGATCTCAGGGCCGCCTGGACGCATGAATGCGCCAGCCTGGACCGCAGCAGTAAGGCCCAGTTCAGCACGATCGGCGCGACCCAGTTCGAAGTCAACGCCCTGACCCCGGATACCAACATGTACTCCCTCGGCACCGGCATTATCGCGCAGCTCGAGGAAGACATGGAATTGACCCTGGACTACAATTACGACCTGAGTGATACCTTTGAGGCACATACCATCAGCGCCGGGCTCAGGATTGATTTTTAAGGGATGAATGAACCGGGAAACAGCTTTTACCCAAGGTTTCAGCGGTTTTTGCAGTATCCACCCCCTCCCGCAACCGTTCCTGGTTGCGGGAGTGTTTTTTGGAACTTGTTAAAAAAAAACCGCTATGGTATTGTGTTACCGAGCTGAAACTGCATCTTTTAACCTGACAAATCTCATTTATCGAATCAGAAGGGAGACCCGGAATGAAACCGAAATATATTGCCGCTATTGTAATCCTCTCAGCCCTGGTTGGGGGAATTACCGGCGCGTTGACTGCCGCTCCGAGAAAGCTGCCCCTGGCACAGTTCGAAGAGATCAGGGCGGACAAGATTACTGCCCAGATTATTACTGCTGGCAGTGTCACCACCCACGATGACCAGAACCAGCGATGCTCCATGGCCGGGGGGATTATCAAGGCTACGGACTATGTTGAAACCGACATCCTGAAGAGCAGAGGACTGGAAGTCCATAAAGAGGCGCGACTGGCATCATTGAATACGGAAGTGATTTTTGCCCGCAGGTTTTTTGCGGCCGAAAACCCCTTGGCGCGCAATCTCAATGAGATGAAGATTAACGCCCAGATCCTGGGCGATACCGCGAGCGGGGGGAGTATCCACCTGCATAACAAGGCCGGCAGCATCCAACCTGGCGTAGCGCTACCCGAAGCCGGGTACCAGCTTATTTTAGGCTATGACGATCGCGGCTATCCCATTATCTTCGCCGAGGATAATGCAGTTGGTGAAAAAGGGCGGAGCTATGTCCTGCGCTATGGCGATAAAAACGGCCAGCCTGAGGCCAACAAGTAATTCCGGAGGAAAAACTGCAATGAAGATCGCGAGGATAAAGGTTGCGGGCGAGATCAGGTATGCCGAGGTAATTGGTGAAGGTGAAAGCTTTCGTTTGCTTGCAGGCGATCTCTTTGACGAGCGCCGGGTTACAGATAAAGAAGTTGCCGCTGCTGACGCCAGGCTCTTGGCCCCGGTCGAGCCGCGGCAGCTTGTTGCCATTGGCCTCAATTACAGCAAGCACGCCCGGGAGAGCGGCATGGCCGCACCTAAGGCGCCGGTGCTCTTTGTCAAAACGCTGAATGCCATCGCTAATCCGGGGGAACCGATCCTACTGCCACGCATGGCCCCGGAGGAAGTGGACTACGAGGCAGAGCTCGCCATTGTCATCGGCAAGCAGGCCAAGCACGTGGCGGAGGCGGACGCGGACAACTATATCCTGGGTTACACCTGCGCGAATGATGTCTCCGCGAGGGACTGCCAGTTGCGCGAGGATGTCCAGTGGGCGCGCGGGAAGTGCTTCGACACCTTTGCGCCGTTGGGCCCGTGGATCGAGACCGAACTCGACGGCGATAACCTCAAGATCCGCACCCTCCTCAACGGCAAGGTGATGCAGAATTCCAACACCTCGGACCTGATTTTTTCCTGCCGGAAGATTTTAAGCTATGTCTCGGAGTGCATGACCTTGTATCCGGGAAGCGTAATCATGACCGGCACCCCCGAAGGCGTGGGGATGGGGCGCGATCCGCAGGTTTTCCTGCGCGACGGCGATACTGTTACCATTGAAATCGAAGGGATTGGCCAGCTCACCAACCCGGTAAGAAGCGAATAAAAACTCGTCTACGATATTCTGCCCCCAGATATTCATGGGGCCAACGTCCCAGCGATACCAGGAATCATCGGTGAATTTGACATCTTGCCAGAGACTCAGAGTAGCTATTCGACCTTCAAAAGTTAGGTATTATTCGAATTGTTGACTAACCGATTAAACTGTTAATATAAAAGTCATAATCACCCGGCTGAAAAATTAAATAGTAGGTATAGAATGAGGGTTAGGCTGATAACCTTCTGCATATTTGATAATATTTTTCATCATTCTAACTGTTTGTACAGGATATTTCCCGATGGCGGTCTCAGCGGACAACATTACATAATTAGTTCCATCAAGGACAGCATTGGCTACATCCGACACCTCCGCCCGGGTGGGGATGATCTCCCCGGTCATGCTCTCAAGCATCTGGGTTGCGGTGATAACGGGGACCTGGGCGCGCAGGCATTTTTTAATAATCTCTTTCTGCACAAAGGGCACCTGGTAGATCGGAATAGAAACCCCCATATCACCGCGGGCAATCATGATCAGATCCACAACTTTAATGATCTCATCAATATTATCAATGGCCTCCTGGCACTCAATCTTAGCCAGGAGTTTGCTCGCAGTTCCCGCCAACGCCAGTCGCAGGACTTCAACATCTTCGACGCTTCTGACAAAGGACTGCGCGACAATATCAAAATTATGTTTTTTGGCATACTCAACACCAGCGGCATCCTTCTCGGTAAGCCCGCAAAAAGGAAATTTCACGCCCGGGATATTCACGCCCTTGCGGGACGAAACCACGCCCCCGACAACCACCTTGCAAATCAGCCGGTGCTCATGCGCTTCCGTAACCGCCAGCAAGATTTTACCATCATCAATAAATATTTCCGAGCCAGGGGTTATGATCCGCAAATCCCCGGGATAATCGAAAGGAATGGAACCCGGGATGGAAGCCGTCTCCCGCCAGAGTTCAACCTGGCTGTCACTGGCAATCTCGAAGGGCGCGGCGAGATGTCCCAGGCGGATTCTGAAGCCTTCCAGATCAAGCAGGGTTTTAACTGTTATGTTAAGGTCATTGCAAACCGCTCGAAGATTTGACAAACGCTCTTTATGGACATCGAAGCTGCCATGGGAAAGGTTGAACCTGGCAATGGTCATTCCCGACAAGATCATTTCACGCAGCACCGTAGCGCTATCGCAGGCCGGACCCAGGGTACAGACAATATTGGTTGTGGTTTCTGTCAGCATCGGGAGTTGATTCATTTGTTCTTAATTTTCTGAGTAAGGGTTAAGCCGGGTAGGGTATAATGTTATATCCATTTCTTCTTTCTGAAATACGCCAGCATGCCTACCCCCACGGCACCCATTAGCCCTAAAGCGATAAAGTAGCCATACCGCCATTTTAATTCCGGCATAAATTCAAAATTCATGCCGTAGATCCCGGCCATAAAGGTCAGCGGGATGAAGATGGCGGCAAAGATGGTCAGGACCTTCATCACTTCATTCATCTTGTTGCTGATGCCGGAAAGATAGCTGTCATGAATCCCGGAAATAATGTCGCGAAAGGATTCAATGGTATCAATGACCTGGATGGTATGGTCATAGACATCCCGCAGGTAAACGGTTGTCTGCTTCTTGATCAACTTGGATTCATTGCGCTGCATCCCGCTGATTACTTCCCTGAGCGGCCAGATTTGCCTGCGCAGATAAATCATATCCCGTTTTAGGTGGTGAAGTTCCTGTCCAATTCCAGAGCAAGGATTGAGGATGACATCTTCTTCAAGTCCCTCGATCTCCTCGCCTCTTTTTTCAATGACAAGGTAATAGTTATCCACGATGGTGTCCAGCAAAACATAGGCTAGATAATCCGCCCCCATGGTTCGAACGCGGCCTTTGTTTTCGCGAATTCTCTGGCGGATAGGTTCAAAGAGAGCGCCGGAGTTTTTTTGGATTGAAATGACAAAGTTTGAGCCCAGTATTAAGCTGACCTGTTCATCGATAATCTCATTACTTTCTTCATTGAAGGAAATCATCTTCAGGGCAATGAAGATATAATCTCCAAAGTCTTCCAATTTCGGGCGCTGGCCACCATTAACAATATCTTCTGAAACCAACGGATGGATGCCGAAGTGCTCGTCAATTTTCTGAATGGCTTTCGGATCGATGCCTTCAATATTAATCCAGGTTACCTTAGGGGAGTCTTTAAAAGGAAAAGATCCTGCAATGTTCTTAATCTCTTTTTCCTGGAGATCCTTGGAATCATAATCCATCAAAGAAATCACAGCGGGCGGGGTGGTCTGGGTGGATTCTGAAATAGTTCCGGGAGGCAGCCCCAGATTCTTGGCCGTCTTTTTAAAAAACTTTACCATCGCTATCCTCCGAGTGAGCTTTGTTAAAAAAATTATCTTTTAAGCTGAAGCTTGCCTTGATGAAGATCAACCTTTACCTCATCCCCGGAAAAAATTTCGCCCGCAATTAATTTTTCAGATAAGGGCTCCAGCAGTTCTTCGCGGATAATGCGCTTCAATGGGCGCGCGCCAAAAGCCGGTTCATAACCTCTCTCCGCCAGGTAATCCTTGGCCTTGTCGGTCAACACCAGTTTAAGCTCACGTTGGGCTAACAAGGGCTGCAATTGCTGTAACTGGATGTTGACGATCTTCCGAATCATGCTTTGATTGAGCTGGTTGAATACAATGATCGCGTCAACCCGGTTAAGAAATTCCGGGCGGAAGACTCCCCGTAAGGTTTGCCTTACGGCGGTATCAATTTCATCTTCTCGGGTAAGATCCTGGATCTGTTGGCTGCCGATGTTGGAGGTCATGATCAGAATAGTATTGCGGAAATCCACGGTGCGGCCATGGCCATCGGTAAGGCGACCGTCATCCATTACCTGCAGCAGCACGTTAAAGACATCCGCATGGGCTTTCTCAATTTCATCAAGTAACACCACACTATAAGGACGGCGGCGGATTAGTTCAGTGAGCTGTCCTCCCTCTTCATAGCCGATATAGCCGGGGGGCGCTCCGAGTAGGCGGCTGACAGTATGTTTTTCCATGTACTCACTCATATCAATCCGCACCAGGTTTTGTTCATCGTCAAAGAGGAACTCCGCCAGGGCTTTGGCCAACTCGGTCTTACCCACGCCGGTTGGCCCTAAGAACAGGAATGAGCCGATGGGACGGTTAGGGGATTGGAGACCGGCCCTGGCCAGGCGGATAGCCTTGGCAATTTTGGTGACAGCCTTATCCTGGCCAACCACCCGCGATTCCAGGCGTTCCTCGATATGCAGCAGGCGGCTGCTTTCGCTTTCCAGCATCCGGGAGACAGGGATGCCAGTCCATTTGGCGACCACCATAGCGATATCTTCATCAGTTACTTCTTCCCGCAGAAACAACCCGCCCTTTTGCCTCTCTGACAAAACCTGTTCTTTATCATGCAATTCTTTTTCCAGGCCGGGTAAAACCCCGTATTTTAATTCTGCCGCGCGTTGCAGGTCACTATGCCTCTCGGCATTTTCCATCTCTATCTTGACTCGTTCAGATTCCTGTTTAATTTGTTTCATGTCGTTATAAAGATCACGCTGTTCCTGCCACTTCTTACGAAGCTCCCCGGCCTTTGCTTCCAGTTCCGCCACTTCCGTGCCGAGGGTTTTGACTCTTTCTTTAGCTTCCTTGCTCTTCTCCATCTTCATGGCCTGCAACTCGACCTGCAGGCGGGTGAGCTGGCGTTCAAGATCATCGATTTCCGAGGGCACGCTCTCGATCTCGAGCCGGATACGGCTGGCGGCTTCATCCATCAGATCAATGGCCTTGTCAGGCAAAAAGCGCCCGGTGATATAACGATGTGATAATTTAGCCGCGGCGACCAGGGCGGCGTCTTCAATACGCAAGCCGTGGTGGGCTTCATACTTGCCTTTCAATCCGCGTAAGATCGCGATGGTATCTTCTACATCCGGTTCGTCTATGTAAACCGGCTGGAAACGCCTTTCCAGAGCCTTGTCTTTTTCCACATGTTCCCGGTATTCATCCAGGGTGGTGGCGCCGATGCA
>JAFGNG010000294.1 GCA_016927125.1 Planctomycetota bacterium
ATCGCCGCTTTCACGGTCGATCCTCACCCGCAACTCTTCAACATCAGGATGTTTGCGCCGGGCGGCGGAAAGTAATGCCTGCTCCAGGCTTTCAAATAAGATTACAGGATCAATACCCTTGTCGCGATGGATACTATCCACCAGCCGCAACATTTCCTCGTTCATTTTCGTTCCTCGTGAGCGTATGGTAGAAAAACCAAGCGCTATAAAAAACAAAAAGCCGACTCAGCATGAGTCCGCTCGCATTAGCAAATCCGTTATTCCACGTAACCCTGGGAGCAACGCATGCCAAAATACCGCGTCCATCAACCTTCCGCATTATCGCGGAGGCGACCGTACTCTGACAGACAATGTATCGCTGTCCTTTCGCGATGTCAAGATAAAAGTTACAAGTTTCTGATTCATAAGTCGGTTGCGGATAAATTTCTGTGTGGGAGTGGGGATTTAAACACCCTCTTTCCCCTTGACGGAGCTATATCGAGGGCGCACAATTGCTGACAGCGGGTGGAGATGACAAGAACCCAAAAAAATCAGAAAGGAACTATTTAGATGAAGACTACTGAAGGACAGGTCGGCCGGGTCTTTGTGATCCGTCTTGAAGATGGGGATGAAATGCCAGGATGCGTGGAGGATTTCGCAGTGGAGAAAGGTATTACCCATGCTTATGCTGCCCTGGTAGGCGGCCTTGGTGAGGGGCAAGTCGTTGTGGGGCCAAGGGTAAGCGACGCGGAGAAGCCCGAACCCATGCTCCTGCCGGTTAACGGGGCCCATGAATCCGCGGGCATCGGCATTCTCGCGCCGGATGAAAATGGCAGGCCAGTTCTCCATATGCACGCGGCGCTGGGCCGCGCCGGCTCGACCCTGACCGGTTGCATCCGCCCAGGGGTGAAGACCTGGGTGGTGGGTGAGGTAGTGCTGTATGAGATCCTAGGCGCAAACGCAGTGCGCAGGCCTGACGAGAAGACTGGCTTTGTACTCTTGCAGCCGGAATAGGCAAGTTAAATAAAAAATCGACGGGGCGGACCTGTAAGCCGGCTTCTGTCAAGGACGACTATCTACCTAGGCCTGCGATTACCCGCAGGCTCAAGCGCCCTACCCGGACCTGGTAACGGCGCGGGCAACGCCTCGGTCCCTATGTGGACTTGCTTCGGATGGGGTTTGCCGTGCCACCCCTGTCGCCAGGGGCGCGGTGCGCTCTTACCGCACCGTTTCACCCTTACCTGTGCCCGAAGGCCATCGGCGGTCTGTTCTCTGTGGCACTTTCCCTGGGGTTACCCCCGGTGGGCGTTACCCACCATCCTGCCCTGCGAAGGCCGGACTTTCCTCCCGGAGATCAGATGATCCCCCGGCAGTCGTCCGATCCACCCCGCCGCAAAATTTTTATTCCTCACTGTAATAAGCCATAACTCAGTTACACTTAATCCGGGATTATCAAGTCCATGCGGTACTCAATAATCCCCTGGCTACTTAAGTATATAACACCGGGAGAGATTTTGGTCAATTATTTCAGGAATAATCGCGGTTATTTCCGCGGCTGGGAAATTGATTTGTTTTCTCGCCCTTGCCCAATCCCATAACAGCCGTTATGATATGACAGAATTTTATTCCAGAAATTTAAACTTGCTGGTTAAGCTCCAGGAGGCGGGAAAGGCCAGATGAACCCTCGCAAAAGTTTCTCCAATCTCGAAGTTATCTACCAGAATCTGCCGCCGGTGCCCTGCATCTCGTGCGGGCTCTGCTGCGTCAGCCCCCATGTCACCCTGCTGGAGTTTGTCTATCTCCTCGACGGGCTGTTGAACTCCTGGCCGGCGGAGAAGTTGATCGCGCTGGTGGCCATGCCCGCGACGCTGGAGAAGCGCTACCCCGGCAACCTCAAGTGCCCCTGCCAGGAGGAGAAAGGGCTGTGCGGGATTTATCAGCACCGCCCGCTGATGTGCCGCCTGGAAGGCCTGCCGGTTCTCGACCGGATGGGGATCAGGAAGAAACAGATCTGCCCCTACATCACCGAGGAGGAGATGAAGGTCGAGGTCTTACCGGAGGATATTGATCGTTGGGTGGCGGAAACCTTCGGCCTGTCCACTAAGTATTATAATATCTACGCTGAACCCTACTGGCTTTCCGCCCTCAACCTCGAGTGCTGGCTGGCAGTGGCGCTGGACCCAAAGATCTTGCAGGGCCCGGTCTTGAATATCAGAAAGATGGTGCAAAACTCCTTCGACCTGGATTTCCTTGCCGTTAATTATGAAGATACTACCCAGTTTTCCGAAAAACTTGACGCCATTGATCTCTTCTTTGAGCAAGCTGAGAAGCAGCGCAACCCGCGCGAAGCGATTGGTACAATCCTGCATATCCTCAATGACTTTCCCGCGACGGGAAGTTACTACCTCGAAGAGGGTAAGCGTTACCTCAGCCTCATGCACAAGGTTTTACAGGATAATTTGTAAAAGATAATTTTGAGTAATTGAAAGGAAAGCTATGCCGGGAACCGAGATGACTATCTTTCTTGCCGGGATCATCCAGGGGTCGCTCCCCGACGCGATCGAGAGCCAGGACTATCGTGAACCTATCCTGGCGGCGCTCCAGGAGACCTTTCCGGAGGCTGACTTATATGACCCGATTGCGGAATACCCGGACAGCCTCTCTTTTGATGACGCGAAGGCGCGCAGTGTCTTCCTGGACCTGATGAAGCGCGCCGCGGAGGCTGACCTGCTGGTTGCCTATGTCCCCTCCGCCAGTATGGGCACGGCCATTGAAATCTGGGAAGCCTACCACGCCGGCAAACCCGTGGTTGTCATCGGACCTTTGAAGCTCAACTGGGTAATCCGGTTCTGTGCAGATCACACCTGTGAAAACATTGATGACTTTGTGGAATTCGCCAAGGGCGGCGGCTTAAAACAATTGGTCAAGGACAAGGCCGAGAGGTGCATGCAGTGATCAAACCCCACCTGCTCTCTTATACTTCTGAGGAGATTGCCTCGTTATTGAGTGATCTCAAGCAGCCGAAGTTTAGAGCCAAGCAGCTTGTAGACTGGATTTTTATTAAGCGTGCGGCCTCTTGGGAGGAAATGCGAAACATCCCGAAGGAACTACGCGCGCAACTCAGTGACAAGTACACCCTGCGCGGCCTCACCCCGGGTGAGCATAAAATCAGTGCGGACGGGTTGACTGAAAAGTGGCTCTTTGAAACTGAAGATCAGCATGGCGTCGAGGCGGTTTTGATCCGGGATAAAAAACTCTCGCGCCGCACGGTTTGCATCTCCTCCTCCCTCGGCTGCCGCCTGGGCTGCGTCTTCTGCGCTTCCGCGCAGGGGCCGTTCATCCGCGACCTCACCGCCGGGGAGATGGTGGAAGAGGTGGCGCAGGTGGAGGCTCTGTCCGGGGAAGGCGCGACCAACGTGGTCTTTATGGGAACCGGCGAACCGTTCCTGAATTACGACGAGGTGCTCCTGGCAGCCCGCAGGATCAATGCCGCGGATGGCTTCGGGATTGGCGCGCGGCATATTACAATCAGCACTGTCGGGGTGATCCCCGGTATTGAACTCTTTGCCGCCGAACCGGAGGATTTCCGCCTGGCAGTCAGCCTGCACGCCCCCAACCAGGCCGCGCGAGAGAAGATTGTCCCCGCAGCAAAGAAATGGGAGTTGGGGCGTTTGCTCTCGGTGCTCAGGCGCTATACCCGCGCTACCCGCCGGGAAGTTACCTTCGAGTATATTCTGATCGACGGCTTCAACGCCCACCCGAATGATGCCATACTGCTGGCGGAGAACCTCTCCGGCATCCCCTGCAAGATTAACTGTATCCCATATAACCCCATCCCCGGTAGCGAGTGGCGGCCGCCCGAAGCAAGAACCTGCCGGGAGTTCGTTGCCATCCTGGAAGACCGGGGCTTGCGCGCTACCCTGCGCGCGGAAAAAGGCAGCGACATCAGCGCCGCCTGCGGCCAGTTACGCGCCTATCGATTGCTTAAAAACTCGCAAGAAGCAAAACGCCATAATGACAAAGGAAAGAAGTAAATGACCATGTTAGAAACCGCTATCCAGGCTGCCCAAGCCGCGGGAGCAATCCAGAAGGAAGCCTTCGGCTCTGTCCTGCAGGTGGATGAAGATACCCGCCATGATATCAAGCTCAAGGTGGACAAGCTCTGCGAGGAAGCGATTGTAAAAATTATTTCAACCGCTTATCCCGAGCATGCTATCCTGGCGGAAGAAGGCGGCGCCAAGGGTGAGTCCTCGCACCGCTGGATCATTGATCCCCTGGACGGCACGGTGAATTTCTTCTACGGCATCCCCCACTTCTGCACTTCGATTGCGCTGGAAGTCAAGCGCGAGCCAGTCATCGGGGTAGTCTACGATCCCATCCGCGATGAGCTCTTCGCCGCGGAAAAGGGCAAGGGCGCGACCCTCAACGGGCAGAGCATCCGGGTTTCTGCCATAACAGATCCGGGAGAAGCCTGCATTGTCCTGGGATTCATGAAGGATGATCAGACCATGCGGGCGGGACTTAAGGCGATGGCGACGTGTATCTACCGGGTGCGCAAGGTACGCTGCACCGGCTCCGCCGCACTCGACCTCGCCTA
>JAFGNG010000295.1 GCA_016927125.1 Planctomycetota bacterium
CTGGAGCGTCTTCCTGGGGCCTTCCCGGGCTGTCGTCGAAGCTGGTATCTCCCCCTATGTGGCCGTCTCCTACCCTATTCCCGGCTATGCCACCACCCTGCCAATACCGGTTGCGGGGATTATGGACTGGATCTTCTTCGCCTTCTTTGTCTCTATGGTAGTGCGCTTCAAGCTCCCACGTTGGAAGCTCCTGCCCGCGACCGCGCTCGGGATTATTGCCGGGGTGCTCTTTACCAAGCTGACCCAGTCAGCCTTCCCACTTCTGGCCAGCCTCGCCCCCGCCTTCGGGATCTTCTATTTCTTTGAAATTATGCCCTCGAAGCGCGAGCTTCTGATTACCCTGATCTTCATTGTGGTGATGCTGGCGATCTTTGCCGCAATTGGCTTTCTGCAAGGAAGGTTTAAGGCTGTTCCGGAAGGACAAGGTCTCCCGACCAGACCGGATACAATCCGCCCGCCAGTTCTCGCAGCAGCAGTTCCCCAGCCTCCCCAAAGCCCTTCGCTACGCCCGTGATAACCTTGCCGGCAGAATGAACCTCTACCGCCTGGCCTAGGCCAATACTCTGCCGTTCCCAATCTTCGCGGAAGGAGGGGAAACCGCCCGTTTTCCAGCGGTTAATCCAGGTCGCCAGATGCGGCAGGAGCCGGTCCAGTGCCTCTGTGACCGGGAGGGGTTGAGCTTTACCGGAGGCAATCGCGATCGAAGTTGCGGGCTTATCGATCCGGTTTGCTTCCTCAAGATTCATATTAATATTAAGACCGACACCCACCACTACTGACAAGTTGTCTTCAGCAGCAGCTATCCGCTCGCTCAGGATACCGCAGATTTTCTTGCCTCTAACCAGCACATCATTCGGCCACTTGGTTGAGGCCGCCAGGCCCAGGGAGTCCAGATATTCCACCACCCCCAGCGCGCAGGCCATCGGCAGGGAGGGGAGGTAATTCACCGGCGCGTTGGCGCGCAGAAAGAATGAAAAGGTGAGATCCTTCCCCGGGGTGCTCTGCCATTTCCTCTCAAAACGCCCCCGGCCCGCTGTCTGCGACTCGGCAGCAATTACTGTCCCTGAAGACAGATCGGGATTATCAGCTACCATTTCCAGCAAGCGGGTGTTGGTTGAAGGGACAGTTTTAAGCCATTGTGCGGTAAGGAATTCCAACTATATTATCCTCCTAGCAAAAGCCCTGATTAGCCGGCAGTCAAACGATTATTTAAATTAAAAAAAAGACTTTTTAATATTATATCCCAATTTAGCGAAATTTACCCTCTTGTATTGCCTAAAGCTCTTTGGTATATTTAACAAAATTAAGCGCAATTTAAAACTTCTTTTTTCCCACGGTTTGGCGGGAGAGGTTAATTGCGGCCAATTTAACTGCTTAGAATTTTGAACCAGAAATTATGGCAGCGGACTGCTAAAAAATTTTGCCTGTACAACTCGGGGCATAGTTTTATTCTGGGAGTTCCCCGGCAGGTTAATATACTTTTCTCCACGGAGGCCGTGGAGTTTTTTCAGGGAGACTGGACAAATGGCAAGTTTATCAACCTATGAGTATTACCAGGACGATCTCAAGAAGATGTCGCCGGTTCGCGCGATCGCGGAAACGCTGTTGCAAGACCCGCGGGTCCGCAAGGTCACCGCGGCAGAGGCTTACCAGATGGCTCTTGGCCAATGGGATGTCATGGAGACGGATCTTCCTATATATCCCGGGACTGTGAAACGCCTGGGCTTGCCGAAGGGCGCTAAAGTGCTCAATAACTGCCATGGTAAAATTATCGGGCGTACCGCCAAGGCGAGGCGTTTCTATAACCGCCTGAATACTGCGGAGAAGAACAAGATTCTCGGAGACTTGCGCGAAGCGGTCAGTGACCTGTGCAAACGGCCGTTGATAATGGCAGAAGGCATTATTGGCCTCGACGAAGAGCTGATGATCAAGGCCACTATTATCGGCGGCGAGGATGACGCGATCAATATCTTCAACTGGCTGGCGAATTTCACCCCCTACGAGGAACTTGCCAAGCAATACAAAAAGAGCCCCAAGCTCCCAATCCAGGATATTATTATCATCGGGGACAACCTCTGGAACAATACCGATCCCTTTTATCACAGCCAGGGCTCCCCGCAACTCGCGCTCGTGGACGAGCAGGCGAATGTAATCTTTAACTTCGGGATGCGCTATTTCGGTGAACGGAAGAAGGGCACCCTGACCCTGGCCTGGACCAGCGGCATGCGCCTCGGCCAGGCGGCCTGCCATGGCGGCATTAAGGAAATCGATTTTTCCGGTTGCCCTGATGCGAAAGCCAAGCAACTCGGCAAGCGTTCGATTGCCTTCTTCGGCCTTTCCGGCACCGGCAAGAGCGCGCATACCAACTCCGCCGACAATGGCGGCACCATGCCGGCGGGCTTCAAGAAGGTGGTGCTTCATGACGACGCCTTCCAGATCGATTGCGAACAGAAAATCTGCCGGGTCTGGGAACCCACCCTCTTCGACAAGACGGATTCCCGCCCGCCCCAGGATCCGGACTGGGAGTACATGATTGCGACCATGAACCATAGCATAATGAATATTGATGGCAAGCGCCTCCCCGTCGGCCTGGATCTCCGCAATCCCAACGGCCGCGCCTTGATTGACCGCGACCTCCTCGGTGAGTGGGTAAACCGCTGCGGCTTCCCTGAAATTATGGTCTGGCTGATGAAGGACACTATCTTGCCGCCCATCCTGCGCCTGAATAACCCGGAGCTGGCAGTAGCCATGGGGGCGGCCCTGATGACCAAGCGCAACCGCGCGGAAAACGTCTCTGAAGAAGAGCTTAAAAAGCTGGTCTTCGAGCCC
>JAFGNG010000296.1 GCA_016927125.1 Planctomycetota bacterium
AAGCAAGGGAGTTCCTGATGGCAAGTTCATTCTCCACCGTTCCGAAGATTTTGCACGGCCAGGGCGCTTTCGACCAACTGGGCGGGGTCGTTTCCGAGCTTGGCGACCGGGCACTGATTGTGAGCGGGCAGGGCTCGATGCGCCGGCAGGGCTTTCTCGACCGGGCCGAAGCCCTCTTGGAAAAGGCGGGGGTGGCTAGCGAAGTTTTTGAAGGAGTCCCCCCGGAGCCGGAACTGGCCTCGGTGGACGCGGTGCGCTCGATAGCGGCGGAGTGCCGCGCCGAAGTGATTATCGGTATCGGCGGCGGTAGCGCCCTGGACGTGGCCAAGGCCGCGGCGGGGCTACTCAAGCAACCCCTCCCGATCGCGGATTACTTCTACGGCGCGCCCTTCAGTGATCAGAGCGCCGCCTTTGTCGCTGTCCCCAGCACCTTCGGGACCGGTTCGGAAGTAACCCGCAATGCGGTGCTCTCCGATCCCGAAAAACCACTCAAGCAAAGCATCCGGAGCGAGTCCTTCCTCGCCCATGCGGCCATTGTCGATCCCGAGCTTGGGCGCGGCGCCCCCGCCGAGGTCAAGGCGGCCTCGACCCTGGATGCCCTCACCCAGGCGATCGAAGCCTTCTTTTCAATCCGCGCCACACCGGTTACAGAGTCACTTTCCTTCGGCGCAGTTGCCCTCCTGGCCGCGCACATTGAAAACTTTGTCTTTCACAGTGATGACTTGGACGCGGCGGAAAACTGCGCGACCGGCTCGCTGATGGCGGGCCTCGCCTTTGGTAATGCCGGGCTGGGGATTGTCCATGGGGTGGTCCATCCGCTTGGCATCCGCTACCACCAGCCGCACGGCTTGCTCTGCGGGGTACTGCTGCCGCACGCGCTGCGCTTCAACCGCGATCATGTCCCGGGACAGTACGCGCTGCTCTGCGGGATTGTGAAGCAGGATATCGCGGAGTTCTGCACCACGCTGTTGCAGAATGTGGGGTTGCCGGGGGATCTTTCCGGCCTCGGGGCCAAAGCTGAGGACCTGCCGATCCTTGCTAAGGAAAGCGTGAATACCGCAAGCACAAAAACCAATCCGCGCCCGGTCAGGGAAACGGATATAATCGAGATCCTTGAAAGAGTCTTTGGATTAAAGCAGTAAACCCGTCGGCGTTCAGACTTGCGCCCGGCCTTTATAGATTATTTTCACCGGGCCTTCCAGGAAGAGTTTTTTCGCAATTTCCCCTTCAAAGCAGAAAGAGATACTTAAAATCTCCCCGCTGTGGACGCGCACCTTGACAGGGCTGGACAGCTTCCATAGGGTAGCCGCCACCAGCGCCGAGGCGGTCGCGCCAGTGCCACAGGCAAGGGTTTCATCCTCCACCCCGCGTTCATAGGTCCGCACCGCAATCGCACCTTCCCCTGCAAGCGTTATAAAATTTACATTAGTGCCGATAGCGCCGAACTCGGGGTGGTTACGGATAACCCGTCCCCACTCAACCACCGGCACAGCTTCAAGGTTTTCAATCGGCACTACCGCGTGGGGAACGCCGGTATTCAAAAAGAAAGCATCGCGGACCTGCCCCGCAAAAGCAAGGGTAGGAAGGTAGCGGGGGAGCTTGCTGTCGGTAAGCTGCACCCGCGCCCCGCCGGAAGTAAGGGTCGCGGAGATCAACCCGGCAAGGGTTTCAAAGACCATCTCTTTGCCCGCCAACCCGGCCTGGTTCGCGAAGACGGCAGCGCAGCGCGCGCCATTGCCGCACATCTCGGATTCACTGCCGTCGGAATTGAAGATGCGCATGCGGAAGTCTGCCTGCTGGGCGGGTGCAATCAACAGGATGCCATCCGCGCCAATCGCGGTACGGCGGGGACAAAGTCGCTGGGCCAGAGAAGCAGGATCAGCGATTTCTTGGGTGTGGGCATTAATAACAATAAAGTCATTGCCCGAGCCTGACATTTTAGTGAACTCAATCATCGTTTTATTCCCACAACAATTTCGACAGGATTAAAAAGCCCCTGCCAAAATATTACTACTTTTCTTATCGTCCATTTATAAAATATTCCCATCTCTTTCTAATGAATCACAAGCAATCCCAAAGCCAGCCAGGGTTTTGCAGGGGAGAAAATTTCGCGGTTGACCGGACGCGTCCGTCATTATATTATGCTTGCCTGCGGCTTAGGTCACTTGAAATCTTTACCTCGGCATGGGAGCAGGCATGGTCTTATCATTTTTTACCAGTAATCCCAAAGTATTTTTAGTAAGCAAACCGGGGAATACACGCCGGCGAAACTGGCTTATGCTTGGCACCGCCGCCTTCTGCGCCCTGCTTGACCAGGCTACCAAGGAAGCAGCCTTCCGCCTCTTTGCCCCGGAGGCAGCCTTTCCGCTCAAGAGCGCAATCATTGAGCAGATTGTTGCCAGCGGCCAAAAGCATGCCTTGCTCGAAGAGCTCCTCTGGATTGCCCCCCGGGTGAATCCGGGTGCGGCCTTCTCGCTTCTCTCCGGGGTCGATCATGCCAACCTGATCCTGTTGACTGCATCCGTCTGTTTTATCCTGGTGCTGGCCTGGCTGGCGCAGACCACCTTCCGCACGGCGCCCGCCTGGGCCTTTGGCATACTGATCGGCGGCTCTATCGGCAACCTGCTCGACCGGGTCCGCACCGGAGGCGTGCTGGATTTTATCCATCTCGGTTGGTGGCCGACTTTCAATCTGGCGGATGCAGCGATTGTAGTCGGGGTGGCGATCCTGATCCTGTGGATATTTTTCTGCGCCCCGGACGAGAAAGCAGAGGCTGAAGCGGAAGAACCGGGAAGCAGCGGTTAAGGGCCATAGATTTATTTTCCGTTGACAAATTTCCTCCGCAGCTTCATCTTTAAGAATGAAAATCGATTGTCTCTGAAGGCATGGCGTTTTACTTAATTTAACCCGGGTCGACAACGCTCTTAAAAACATGAATCAAAAACCTTGCCTGGAAACCACCCTGGGCGAACTTACTCTCAGTAACCCGCTCCTGACTGCCTCGGGAACCTTTGGCAGCGGGGTGGAGTATGCTGAATTTATTGATCTCCGGCGGCTTGGCGGGATTGTTACCAAGAGCGTCACTGCCAAACCGACCGCGGGCAACCCACCACCACGCGTAACCGAAACCCCGAGCGGGATGCTCAACGCCATTGGCTTACAAAACCCCGGACTGGAAGTCTTCTGCTCTGAAACCCTGCCGGAATTAAGTTCGCACCTGGACGCCTCCGCCTGGCGGCCCGGCACTCCGCGGGTGATTGTCAATGTTGCGGGTAAGGCTACCGAAGAATACGCCGAGGTAGTGGAACGCCTGGACGCGGAAGCGCGCGTGGATGGGATGGAGATTAATATTTCCTGCCCCAATGTTAAGGAGGGAGGCATGGCCTTCGGTATTTGTGCCACTACCTGCGCCCAGTTGGTGGGCGAGTTGCGAAAGCGCACGCGGAAGCCTTTGCTGGTGAAGCTCAGTCCTAATGTCACGGATATTACTGAGATTGCCCGCGCTGCCGAAGGTAGTGGCGCGGATGTACTGGTAGTCGCCAATACCCTGCTCGGGATGGCGATCGATATTGAACGCCGACGGCCTATCCTTACCAACATCACCGGCGGGCTTTCCGGCCCGGCCATCCACCCGGTGGCACTGCGCCTGGTCTGGCAGGTGAGCCAGGCAGTCAACCTGCCGGTAGTGGGGGTGGGCGGCATTGCTTCCGCCGAGGAGGTCGTCGCCTTCCTGATGTGCGGGGCGAGCGCGGTTGAAGTGGGCACCATGAATTTTATTGATCCGGCCGCTACCATGAAGATCCTGGAGGACTTTACCTCCTGGCTGGCCGGACATGGTGAGAGCGCCCGGAGTATTGTCGGCGCTTTGCAGACTTGAATTATAATTAGCAAATACAATGATTTAACGAGAAGAAGAAATGAAACCAGTAGAATGTGAATTGGCCCGCATCCTGATCAATGAATCTGCTGACGCACCGCAGATGGTGATGCTGCGGGAGAAACATGGAGAGCGTTCTTTGCCCATCATGATCGGGATCTTCGAAGCGATCTCCATCAACCGCAAGCTCTCCGGGGAGGAATTCCCGCGCCCCATGACCCACGACCTCTTTACCAATGCCCTTGAGCGGCTCGGGGTCAAATTATTGCGGATCACGGTCAGCGATATGCGCCACGCCACCTACTTCGGCATCCTGACCCTCCAGAGGGAAGACGGCAGCGAGATCGAGGTAGACGCGCGCCCGAGCGATGCCATCGCCTTGGCAGTCCGCACCGGCTGCCCGATCTTTGTGGCAGAGCATGTGCTGGAAGAACAAAACCATGCGCCGGAGTAATTCATTTAAAAATAATATGTTATCAAACGCTTTAACCACTCTTTAAGGCATAAATTTCATATCATTTTTCAAATTAAAAATATCCCCTTGAATAACTGTTATCAGAACACCCGGATTTCCGGTTATGGGTGATCTTTTAGCCTAAACAATTGCTTTTTACGTCCGCTAATGGGAATAGAGAAGCGCGACGAGAACCTTTGGACACAGACAGTCTGTCAAGGATGACTCGGCTGCAGGAGTAATGGGGGTAGCAGTGGGTATGGCAGCAAACGCTCTCGGCAAAAATGGATTGAATAACGGTCAGGCAACGGGGGATGCGGCCGTAATGCCAGGAGGCAAGTTATGGATATCCCCGCAATTCCTATCATTATTATTGGCGACAGCCATGAAGAGAACCGGCAGCGCTATCAGCGTCGGCGCCGGGAGACCGGTCGGAAAGCCCCCGCTGGCGGAACCGCAGAAAACCCTGTTGCCAGCCTTCCCCAACAGGCGGAAGAAACTGCAGACGAAGAACATATCGATGTGGTAGCCTGAAAAGCCCCTCCGATAATCAGATGTCTTCAATTGCCCGCATTCTGTTGCGTTCGGGCCCGCCATTTCACTATGATCAACAATCCCACCCTGCTGGCATAGACCAGGAAGCCGCAGACAGCGACTGAGGAAACCCATTTCATCATTGCCCCGGGATTGGTTACTACATAACTGCCATTATCGTTATAGTAGACACTCTCCGCGCCGACAAGGGTTTCAATCCCCAGCAGGATTTCCAACCCGGGAAAGACAATCTGCTTGCTGAAAATAATTATCAAAGCGCCCAGAATCACCAGGCCCCAGGCAATAATCTTTATCAAAAAACTTCCCTTACAAAATTCCGGGGATCCGAGTTGATTCGGATCCCCGACAAGAGGTTTAGTTTTTAAATCTGGTTTTATTTCCCCGCTTTTGGCGTAGGATGGCTCTTGCCGAATTCGTAGGTCCGGGTCCAGCTCTTACTCTCCCCGGGGTCGAGCTCTATCATAATGAACATTTCGGGGCAAACATAATCCTTCTTGGCGTGGATCACGGTGCGATCCCCAGGAACTGAAACCTCGCTCAGGATCCAGAGCCCGTTTTCCGTATTGCGGGTCATGGCATCATTCTTAATGCCCGGTTCTTCCGGGAAGGGGATTTTGATCTCGACAGTGCCGGGGATTTCCTCAAGGTATTTAATACTGCGGCCGACATGCTCCTGCTCAGGTTTGATAGTCTCCGGGTCCGGGGTAATATCATAGGGGAAGCTGACAATGTAATTGGGGCCGACCGGCGCGTGATTGAAGGCGAACCAGTTGTGGACATACTGCTCGGTGGTGATCTTCCGGGTGCCGGTGTTGGTCAGTTTCCAGTTGATTGCGACTGTGGTCGGTTGAACAGTTACCTCGGCCTCGAGGTCATAGGCATAACCGCGAACGCCCGCGCAGGTCTGCTTGAACTTCGCGCTGGCTTCCCCCCACTCCACCGTGGTGGGGGCTAGTTCAATGGCGGGGTAGGGATTGGAGAAGCGGTATTTTTCGACTGCTTTTTCCAACACCCCGACGCCGATCTTGACAAAGCCCTCGTGGAGCCCGGCTTCTTCATGGGTGTCAGGGATATGCCAGATATCAAATTCGGTTGCCAGCCCGGCGTTACGCGTCATGGGATCATGCTCTACGGGGTTATAAAGATATTCATCCTCCCCGATTTCAACCCGCAGGACAGTGGCCAGGGGGGTGAAGCGGACGCCTCGGTTATAACGCTCGGGATCGTTGGGATCCATAATCTCAACTACCATGTCTTCGTTTACCAAAACCCGGCTGCCTTTATGAACCGGCGGGGGAAGCTTGTTTTCCTCTTCCGCGCAGCCCGCCCCAGTGGTAAAGAGCGGCAACAGCACGAAAAGCATGCACCAGGCCACTTTCAACAACAGCTCTTTTTGGCGCCATAATTTTTGCATTACACATCCTCCAAAATTATAAGACCCAATTGACAAATCTGTTACTTACAACGAAATTAGTCAGTTATGATGGTATCAAAAGATTCTATGCCGAGCTTGGCCGCCGGTCAAATAGAAACCTGCGGTATCTCCAGCGGATTAATGTCAGGGGAAAAGGCTATTCCTGCGCGGATTCGGAAGTCTCCCCGCCCTTAGCTTGCGCGGCTAGTTTTTCCGCCAGGATGGAGATCAAACCGCGGACTTTATCCGCTTCCTTCCCGGCGAGGGCGTCCTGGATCTTCCGGCAGGTTTCGTAGGAACCTGCAAAGAGCAGTTCTTCCTTGCCATTCTCTATCAGGCGAAGCCTCCAGCCCTCTTTACGGGGGTTGCACTGGCCGCGGATCGGCAGGCCGTGCTCGTCAAATTCAGGGGGTTTTCCGATTGTGAGGAGCATACCCTACCTCCCTTCCGCAGCTTGCTGCCGATCACGCCATTTTTTCAGGAGTGCGGTTAATTGCGCCACCTTGGCCTTGGCGGTGGGATTGTTCAGGTGTTTGCCGGTGAGAATGCTTTGCCAGGAAGCAATGGCATGCTGCAGGTAAACCTCTGCCTGTTGCGGGCGGCCGAATTCATGGTCAAGCATGGCCATGCGTTGGCTGACCCTTCCGACCAACGCCTTGGGCTCAACCTCACGGGGATATTTTTGCTGGTAGAGGGCAACCATGTCAAGGGCTTCTTTGCTGAACTTCATGCAGCGGTCATACATGGTTTCCGCGCCCTGGAGGTCCCCACCTGCCCGCAGGTTAACGGCGCGGTCATAATTAAACTTTGCCATGCCTTCCGCTGCGAAGGCCCGACCGTAAGCAGTTCGCGGGTCTTTCGGGTTTTGCTGCATAGCCTCGCGAAGGTACCGCAGGCTGTTTTTGTAATTGCCAGAAGCCTCCAAGCTGCGGCCTTGCTGGAAGTTCCGGTTACCCTGATTGAGGTAGACAAAGCCAAGCCCCCGCAAGGCGGGATAATATGTAGGTTTAAGTTGTTGGGCGATTTGATACGCCTGGCTGGCCTCCTCGAAGCGCAATAATTCATAAAGGCAATCGCCTTTCAGGCTGTACGAGCTGAAGCTTTTGGGGGAAATCCGGATCGAACGTTCGGCATATTCCAGGGCTTCATGGAAACGACGCTGGCGGTAGAGTTCGAGAGCGCTTTGGTAATCATTTTTACGCTCGGATTGATCGACGGATGCCTGCTTGATAATCTCCGGCGGGATGTAATTCCGCTCCCCGGATTGGGGCCTTTCATCAGGCGACCGGGTAAACCAGGTTACCTTAGGCCGGCTGGGTTTGCTGGCTTCCATCGGAGCAGTTCCGCAGCCGCTGGCGAAACCGAGCAGTAGCGCTAGGCTGAGAGCCAAGGCGGGTTTTAGCAAAGATGATTTCACAACGCATCCTTTCGCGAAGGGAAATTATAAACCAGATGCTTTAAGGATAAAGGTTACCTTACTGGGTAATATCTTTTCAAGCAATAATTATAGACGACTCTAATAAAATGTAAGCGCAAACGCAAGAATTTCATTCCACAGGCAGATGAATTAACTGGATCTCGCCATCTTGAACGGCAAGCTGCAGAATCGCCTTTACTCCCTGCTCCTCAAAGCGGGCGATGAAAGCCGCAGCTTCCCGCTCGCCCAGGACGCTGAGGGAGGTGGCGATCGCATCCGCCTGCAAACAGGTCGGGGCAATCACCGTCACCCCTACCAGCGGGCCGGTTACGGGGAAGCCGGAGCGGGGATCAATAATATGCGAGTAGCGGGTGCCTTGATATTCAAAATATTGCTGATAATCCCCACTGGTGGCAAGGGCGCACTCGCCCTCTTCCAGCACCAGGAGGCTGGCCCCGGGGTCATGCGGAGATCGCGGGTCCTGGATAGCCTGCCGCCAGGGGCGGCCTTCAGGATGCTCACCCGTGCACCGAGTTTCCCCCCCGATTTCAACCAGGCAATTCTGCACGCCCAGGCTCAGGAGTTTTTCCACCGCGAGATCAACGGCAAAGCCCTTGGCGATAGCGCCGAGATCAACTCGAATACCATCTTGTATTACCTCAACAAAACGCCCCGCTTCAGTAAATTTTAAATACTGGCTTCCAACCCGGGCGCGCGCAGCTGCAATTATTTCTGGGGTTGGAAACACCACTGGCTCGCCCTCCGCGAGATTCCTCAAGGGGCGGTAAAGCTCGATCAAGGGGCCGACGGTGACATCGAAGGCGCCATCCGAGAGGCGGTGATAGCGCATGGCTTCCTGCATGACCAGCCAGGTTTCCTTCGAGAGCGCGAGCCGTTCACCTTTGGCAAGGCGGTTCAGTTGCGCAATCTCACTATCTTCCTGGTAAGCGCTCATAGCGTTATTAATTTTGCGCGCAGCTTCGAAAGCCTGCTGGACAGCTTGTTGGGGAGAGGTTTTGAGGGTTGAGTCATTGCCGATCACCACCCGCATGGTGATCGGGCCCAGCACCGGGGCGGTATCTTCATAACTTACTAGGCGGGTAGAGCTGTAAACCCAGAAGGCCACCGCTGCCAGAACAATAATCAGCAAAATATAATTGCGGGTTTTCATGCAGCCTCCCGAAGGGAATACCCGGTGCCTAGAACAGGCTATGCAAAGCCCAAGCCGGATGCTGAAGACCAGCGGTTAAGAATCAGCTTAAGAATTATGGGACCGGTAATCTGCAATGGCCTCGTGCAAGCCGTCAACCGCCAGGTTCGAACAGTGCATCTTATTGGACGGCAGGCCGCCAAGGGCCTGGGCGATATCATCCCGAGTCAAGGCCATGGCTTCGTCCAGGGTCATGCCCATGGCCATCTCCGTAGTGATGGAGCTGGTGGCAATCGCGGCGCCGCAGCCGAGAGTCTTGCACTTGATTTCAGCCAGGCGGCCGTCCTCAACACGGATGGTAACCTTCATCACATCTCCGCAGACTGGATTGCCGACATTGCCGGTACCATCGGGATTTTCAACCTCCCCGATATTGCGAGGATTTTCAAAATGTTCCATAACCTTATCGCTGTACATGGCATATATCTTTCTCAATAAAGTGCAGTGATATTTTTACATGGTAACCCAAACAATTCTCAAATTATTATAGTATTCTACTCCTGGGTTTTAATGCTCAGGCGGGAGACCGTCTGCGCCAAGCGTTCGCGGATCAGGGTATCCAGCCCGACAAAGATTACATGCAGGCGGTAACGCTCCTTATTTGTGTCCTCGTTGCCTTTTCCCGCCCTCGCACCTTTCTTTTTCCTGGCAGCAGGATCTTCCTTGACCTGAACCACGCTCAGGACCAGGCCAAAGACCTCGATCGGCTCATCATTGTCGAGCAAGGTGATGGGGAACCTTAGAAAGTCCCTAGGCTTGATCGGCGGAGCCATGTCGGTGGTTTCCACCGCGCAGCCACCGGCGGAAATATCATGCAGGGTCCCCTTGCGCATGTTGACAATCTTGCCGAGTTGCTTGCCCTGGGAGGTGCTGGCGATCATGGCCTTTTCAGAGAAGCTGTAGAAATTGAATTCCAGGCCGATCTGAGTGCGGGAAAACTCCCGCCGCCGGACTTCATGGAGGAGCGAGGTATGCCGCAGCCGGCAAAGCCGGGCTTCCCCGAAAAAAATCTCCCGAACCGTGGTTTCGAAGGAATAATAATTATTCTTCCGGGTGATGAAGCCTTCCACAGTCTCCCCTTCCCGGGGCAGGTAGCGGAGTTTTTCCGGAGGCGGCAGGGAGACAATAAAATCCTGTGTCTCGACAAAGACCACGATGCAGAGATACAGGTCTTCAGCCGAGGCGAACCGCAGCTTGACTTCATTCCCAGGTTTGAGGGAATAGCTGCCATTGAGATCAATCTCGGCCTGTCCGGGGCGCATTTCGTACGGCACACTCTCAGGCACGGCAGGCTCTTCTTCCCCGCCCCAGGTTGCTCCTGGTACGGAAGCCTCGTCAAGAAGAGTTCCGGTTTCATACATCTCCGGGCCACCGTTAAGCGGGAAATTGTCAACCGGGGACTCCTGGCCCATGGCCATGGCTTCCGAGGTTGGCAGGATAAAGAGGACCCGGCGAACCTCTTCACAAGCGTTTTGCCCCACCATGGAAATGAATTTTTCCCGCACGAGACGATCAAAGGTATCGACATTGGTGATAGCGCGATAGGGATCGCGAAGGTTCATCCGCCGAAGCAGGCCGAGCAGGCGGTCCCGGATGCGGGGTCGGATATCATAGTCATTGAGGTGTTCTTCCACATCCTTCCAGAAACTCGTTTCTTCGCGGTTCTTCTTGTACAAGTTTAAGAGCCACAAAGAAACAAACAGGATAATAGCAGCAATCCCGACAATAATAACTGCCTCAAAGCCGTATGGCGAGGGCTCACGGGGCGCGAAGGGGGTTCTAGCGGCAAGTGGTATTAAGGCTGCGCATGATTGTCCATAAAGCATATTTATCCCTGCCTTCTATTCTGGAAAGAAAATAAATGCTTACGGGGCCAGGTTTCTGGCGTTATCCATCCCAGGTCGGGCTCATCGCGCGAACTTTTTCAATCTCCACCGACATGGCGGCAATGGTGGTGTCAATTTCCGCTTCCGTGGTGTAGTGGCTCATACTGAAGCGGAGTGAGCCGTGGGCCGTTTCCGCGGGCACGCCGATCGCCAGCAGCACATGCGAGGGGTCCAGGCTGCCGGTGGTGCAGGCGCTGCCGGAAGAGATGCAGATGCCATGATGCATATCCAGGTACATCAGCATGGCCTCCCCTTCCGCTCCGGCCACCGTCACATTGAGCATCCCCGGAAGGGAGCCTTCTACCGGGCTGTTCCGCGTAACCTGGGGAATGGCGGCTGCAATACCGGTCCAGAGCTTTTCAGTCAATTGCTTGAGCCTTGGCATTTCACTCTCCAGCCACTCACCGGCCAGTTCGGCCGCCTTGCCCAATCCCACCACCCCCGGGATATTGACAGTGCCGCTACGGCGGTTGCGTTCATGCCCGCCGCCGTGCATAAAGGCGTTCAGTCGCGTTCCCTTGCGCAGGTAGAGGGCGCCGGTGCCCTTGGGGGCGTGGAACTTATGGCCGGAAAGGGAGAGCATATCCACGCCGAGCTCCTTGACATCCACCGGGATCTTACCCGCGGTCTGCACCGCATCGGTATGGAAGAGCACGCCCTGTTCGTGGGCGATCTCCGCCAGCTCGCGGATCGGCTCCACCGTGCCGATTTCATTATTGGCATGCATGATGCTGACTAGCGCCGTGTCAGGGCGAAGCGCCCGGCGCAGCTCTTCCGGATTAACCCGGCCTTCCACATCAACCGGGAGGGCGGTGAAGTCGATTTCGAGCCCCAGCTTGGCGAGATCCTCGCAGGTTTCGAGCACTGCATGATGCTCTATCGAACTGATTACTAGATGGCGTTTTTTCTGGCCGAGGACCGAGGAAATAATCGCCCAGTTATCGCTCTCCGTACCGCCGGAGGTGAAGTAGATCTCTTCTTCCTTTTCAGCCCCGAGCAGCCCGGCAACCTGCTGGCGCGCCGTCTCCGCCGCCTGCTGGGCGGCGGAGCCCAGATGATAAAGGGTGGTGGAATTACCGTACGATTCGCCTAAAAAAGGAAGCATTGCCTCGCACACTTCCAGGGCGACCATCGTGGTTGCCGCGTTATCCAGATATATGGTTTGCTGCCGGTTAGCCATGCTAACTCCCTAGTATTTAAACCGAGTTGCTGTCCTGCAAGAAAACTTCTCGCACCTGCTAAAATCTACCTGAACTATAATCGCAGGGGCAATTAAAATCAACACCCATTATGGACATTTCCAGCTTCCCGGCAGATGGTTAAGCGCGAAAAGCGGTTTTGAAGGTTTCCCGGATATCCCGCAGGGTATAACCGCTTTCATTCAGTTGCCGGATTAACCGGAGACGCTCGATGCAGGCAGGGTCGAACCGCAGCCTGCCGGTAGAGGTGCGCCCGGATTCCTTGATCAGTCCGGCGTTGAGATAAGAATAGATCTGCTCCCGTGTAAAACCACTGCGCTTGCTAACCTCGCCCGTGGCCAGTGAGTTTTCAGGATTTGATGACAAGGTTTGCGACCCCATACTTGCATGGCGGCATGAAGATGCGAACTTATTTCAACACGCCCGGACTTAATCCGTTCCTTCGGCCTTTGCCGAGGCTTTAGTCCAGTTTCCGTCCGGAGCAAGAATCTCAGCTTCATCAACCAGCATTACGGGGATGCCGTCACGGATAGGATAACGCCGCTGCGGTTCGGTGTCAGTACAGACCAGCCAGTCGCCAGCCTGCACCAACGGCTTCTTGGTTAAGGGGCAGACCAGGATCTTGAGGAGTTCAGGGGCCAGCGCCTCCGCCATCGGATTCTCTCCCGCAAAACAATTAGAATTATGATTAATTTCAGGATGGCTTTTTAGTTTTCTCGTTCTTATACATGCCGCCGTTGGTGTCCGAACGCGTGGCTTCCAGGGCTCGGCCATGGCGCCCGGCCTCGCTCTGACGGAAGCTCTCCAGTAACTCTTGGATTTCAGGCAGACCCGCGGTGGGGCAATCTTCAATCTTTTCAATTGCCTGAGAGCGCGACAGATCCGACCGGTAGAGAGTACGATAAGCCTTTTTTAGCGCCGCAATCGCTTCCGGGGTGATGCCGTTGCGCTTCAACCCCACCACATTCACGCTGCGCGGACGGGCCGGATCGCCATCGAACAGCAGGAAGGGAGGCACATCGCGAGTAACCCCGCTGGCCCCGCCGATGAAGCTCAAGCGGCCGACGGTTGCGAAGTGGTGAATCCCCACGAGCCCGGAAATAATCGCGCCCTCTCCGATATGCACATGGCCCGCAATCTGCGCGGAGTTAGCTACTACCACGCGATCCTTTAAGATGCAATCGTGCGCAATATGCACATACGCCATGAAGAGGCAGTCGTTGCCGATAATGGTCTGGTTGCCGCCACCGGCGGTGCCGATATTGACCGTGACATTTTCCCGGAAATTATTACGGTCACCGATAATCAGTTCCGCGGCTTCGCCCGCAAATTTCAAGTCCTGCGGCGTTCCCCCGATTACGGCGCCAGGATGGACTTCATTCTCCTGGCCCATGGTGGTCTTGCCGGTAATCGTGGCGCGGTGGTGGATCCGGCAATTATTCCCGAGAGTGACATTACTGCCAATAAAGGCATAGGGGCCGATTTTTACCCCCTCACCGATTACGGCGCCGGGTTCAATAATTGCAGTGGGATGAATATCTGCGCTCATCTTGCGAATATGCTCCGTTAGGATTAATTAAAATCTGATGTTATTATCTCAGCGATATTGTTGCTTGTCAACCATGGCGAACTTGATAGCGGCCTCGGTGACAATTTCTCCATCGACATAGCCGCGCGCCTTGACCAAGCCGATCCGCCCCTTTACCTTTTCAGTGGTAATGTGCATGATCAACTGGTCACCGGGCACGACCGGCTTGCGATATTTCACGCCGTCAATGCTCATCAGCACAGCCAGCCGTTCCGGACGGCCCTCCTCGTTTGCTGTTCTCAACATCATCACCCCGGCGGTCTGGGCGAGCGCCTCAAGCTGCAAGACCCCTGGCATTACCGGCAGGCCGGGGAAGTGCCCGTTGAAGAAGGGCTCATTGCGGGTGACATTCTTCAACCCCACCACACTCTTGTTGCCGTCCATTTCCAAGATCCGGTCAACCAGGAGAAAGGGATAACGGTGCGGGAGAGTGGCTTCAATTTCGTTGATATCGAGCAAGCCCTTGGGATTGTCCTGGCTTGCCATCTGCTTGGCCAGTTCCTTAGCGAAGGTGGTGTTGAGGGCGTGCCCGCTACGCAGGGCAATGATATGCATACAGAGAGGCTGGTTGATAATGGCGATGTCGCCAAGGAGATCCAACAACTTGTGCCGGGCGGTTTCATTATGGAAACGCAACTCGTTGTTGATCACTCCATCCCCGCTCAGCACCAGGGTATTGTCATAATTGGCGCCCAGGCCGCAACCGGCGGCTTGCATTACCCCAACATGCTCTTCCAGGCAGAAGGTGCGCGAGGGCGCGATCTCAGCGGTAAAATTCTCAGGGTTGACTTCAATCTCCGCCATCTTCTGCGCCAGGGTGCTGGCATCATAGTGGACGGTATAAGTTAGCTTCAGCCCATTGCTGTAAGGCACCGCAACAATCACCCCGCCCTGCTCATCGGTTACGGTCAACGGTTTCTTCAGGTCAAACGAAACCAATTCTGCTTCCAACTCGACAATACCCGCCTTTTCGATGAGCTCCACAAAGGGTTTTGCCGAACCGTCCACCCCGGGGGGCTCCGGCGCGGTCAAGTCGATGAAGACATTATCTATCCAGGTCCCGGCCAGCGCGGCCAGGATATGTTCGATTGTATGCACGGTAGCGCCGTTATGATGCGCCACGGTGCGGTGGAGATAGTCGCTGGTGGTTTCAGGATTGATCGGGATGGTAACTACGCCGTCAGCGGTCTCCAGGCGGATAATCCGGCCATTGTTTGCCTTAGCCGGGCACAGGGTCAAGGTAGATTCAACCCCGGTATGTAGGCCTTTCCCGGAAATGCTTACTTCTTTGGCAAGGGTGCGCTGGTTACGTTTCAAGTTCTGCAATCCTCCGTTCGAGTTCTTTGATAGTCTTGCGCAAGCGGCCGAGGCTCTTGATATTCCGCCACCCCTCGAGAAATTCTTTATGCTCCCGGGCAGGATACCCGGTATATTGCGCGCGGCCAGGCAGGGACTTGGTAACCACTGCCCCGGCTGAGATCAGGCTGCCGGGCGCAATCTCAAGATGACCTGATATACCAGACTGTCCGGCCATTAATGTACCGGCTCCAACCTTAGTGGATCCGGCCACTCCAGACTGTGCGGCAAAGGCGCATTTCTCTCCCAGCTCAACATTATGTGCAATTTGGATCAAATTGTCCAGTTTTGTTCCGCGCCCGACCACGGTTTTGCCGAATCTGGCCCGGTCCACCACAGTATTTGCCCCGATTTCAACATCATCTTCAATGACTGCACAACCGAGCTGCGGAATCTTGGTGTGGCCATCTTTGTCGCTGACATAACCAAAGCCATCAGAGCCTATTATGACTCCTGGATGCAGGATAACCCGCTCACCGACCGTGCAACCGTGGCAAACAACCACATTCGGCAGCAGGACAGAATCATTGCCAATGGCAGCGCCCTCACCGAGATATACCCCTGGCCAGATCTGGACACGGTCGCCAATAATCACACCCTTATCAATAACCACATTTGCCGCAATGGCAAGGTCGCTGCCAAGCTTCACATTCTCCGCTACCACCGCGCTGGGATGGATGCCCAGGGGGAGTCCCGGCGGGGGCGGGGCCATGAAAGCGGCAACCCGGGAAAAGGCCTGGTCGGGGTTATCCACGAGGAGGAGGGCGCAAGGCGCCTCCGCGTTAAAATCCTTGGCAACAATTACCGCGCTGGCCTGGGTAGTTTGCAGGTAAGGCGCGTACTTGGGATTAGCCAGAAAGGAAAGTTCTCCTTCTCCGGCCTCCTTAAGGCTCGCAAGGTTTTTGATAGACAGATCGAGATTGCCTCTGACCGTACAGTCCAGGAACGCGGCAATCTCCTTCAGGGTATGGGGAGCGAAGGTCATGGCAATCTTGTTGGCTCTCCCTTGCTAGTTGCCGCCCTGCTTTTTCTGCTCGTAAAGACGATTCATAACCGCGATGATCTGATCAGTGCGATCAAGGGTTGGAGAGTAGTAATGCAGGGTTTTTAAGGTGATCTCATTGAGCACATCAAAGGAATTTTCCCCCTTGAGTTCCTTGTCGGTAACGCTGATGATCAGGTCGTATTGATTGTTCTTCGCGTATTGCTCAATCGCCAGGCAGAAATCGGCGTAGAAGGCCTTGAAGACGACGGTCCGGCGCTCATCGAGGAGTTTGTTGAAATCAGTGCGCAGGGTCTTCATCAGGAACTTGTTGCGCTGGATCTTCTGGTCCTGGTCAAACCAGGCGAAGCTCCCCGGTTCGATCATGCGATCATTGCGCATATCCTGGATCATCTTCTCTGTTTCATCCATGAGCTTTTCAATTTCTGCTTTGTCCGGCTTGAGATCTTCTTCAAGCTTATCCTGCATCTCAACTACGCCGACATATTCGGTAAAGACCCGCTGAATGTTTACCACGCCGATCTTGAGGCCGGCTTCCTGGGCACCGAGGGGGGAAATCAAAAGGGCTACGGCCATAGCGGCAAAAATCAGGCTGCGAGGTTTCATCAGATAAATCTCCTTCTGTTATAAAAAAGACAGGCTTAAACAAATAGACCGCTGTGACGACAGTAGAGCCAAGAGGCTATTCCGCCGGCGGAAAAGTGCATAACGAGCTCGAAGCCCGTGCCGCAAGCCGTTGAAATTAAATGCCTTCTGGCGAACTTCGCATCAGAGCGGTCTTCTGCGTATCCTTAGAAATAAGCACCGATGTTAAATTGTACTGTCGCGGTATCGTCGCCTTCCTCCGTGGAAATCGGATGGGTGTAATAAATCACGATCGGATACGGGCCCAGCGGGGTAGTCAGGTGGACGCCTGCGCCGCAACTGTGCCGCCAGTCATTACCCCAGTCATCGAAATCTTTGCCGACGCTGCCGATATCATAGAAGATCGCCCCGCGCACAACATTAGCAAAGAGCGGGAAGATATATTCAACCGAAGCGGTGGCGATGGCTTCGCCGCCGATCGGGTCACCGGCGGAATCCTGCGGTGAAACCGAATGATAATCAAAGCCGCGCAGGGAGCCAATCCCGCCGGCATAATACCGCTCATAGAAAGGCACTTCGCTGTCATCACCATAGGCGTCGGCAGTGCCGACATCACTGCGCAAGGCCAGCACATGGGGGCGCTTGGACTTGTCCTTCCATAGGGTATAGAAGTAATTCGCCTCCGCGCGCGAACGCCAGAAATCCTTGGTGCCGCCAAAGGGGCCGCCGGCGAGTTCCTGGGTCGCTGACGCGTACCAGCCTTCGCTGGGGGTGAAGATGCTGTCGCGGGTATCGTAGGCCAGCTTGATGGAGCCCTTGCTGATCCAGTTATCACCTTCTTCTGCCCGCAGGACGTCAGAGACATCGCTATCAAGGTTATTGATGTCCACGTTCTGGATTTCATACTTACCGCTGATATCCCAATGCTTGCCGAAGATCTTCCGGCCGAGGAGGAAATACGCGCCGGTCCGGTTTTCATCATGGCTGGACCACTCCCGTTCGGTGAAATACCCACCCATGCCGAAACGGACAGGACGGTCGAAGATCCATGGGTTGAGGAAGTCAACGCCCAAGTTTTTATTGCGGCTACCGCCGGCAACATTAACCGCGAAATATTCCCCGGCGCCGGTATAGGCCTGGCCGGTGAGCAAATCCCGCAGGCTAGTGGGGTGATCCGTGCGGTCAAAGTTACGCATCTTGAGGCCGAAGCTGCCCACCACACCGTCGGCGGAGGACAGGCCTACGCCGGCGCTAAGCTGGGAAGTCTTGACCTCTTCAACATCGATAATAACATTCACCCGGTTCGGATCCGAACTCTGCTTGACATATTCTCGGCTGGAGGGGTCCAGTTGCTCAAAGAAATTAAGACGGTTAATGTTCTTAATGGTTTCTCGCATAGCCTGGGAGTTGAAGGCGGTGCCGGGAAAGACTTCGATCTCGCGCCGGACCACACGTTCCTGGACCCGATTGAGACCGGTGATCTGGACCTGGTCAACAATGACCGGCTCGCGTTCCTTGATCTGGAAGACAAGGTCGACGACCGTGCCTTCCTCAGCCAGCAAGCGCTTGGACTTGACATCGGTAAAGCTGCGGCCGTTTTCGCCGTAGAAATCCCGGATGCGGACTTCATCTTCCTTGGTCGAGATGGGGCTGTAAGGCTGCCCCGGCATGCTTTCTACCAGGGAGCGGAGTTTGTCTTCCGGGTGGAGTGGTTGCTCGCCCAGGGGGGTAATCTCAAACGAAACCCGGCCGAGGCGATAGATCGGACCTTCTTCAATATTGATGTGCACATAGAAGGCCTGCTGTTGCCAGCGGGTCTTGCCTTCTTCGGAAGTAGTCTGGAAGGGGGCTTCGGTTACTACCGCGTCCAGAAAGCCGCGCGACTGATACAAAAGACGCAGGCGTTCAAGGTCGCGTTCAAAGGCCTTGCGATCATAGCGTCCCCGGTTGAAGAAGGTAGTGGGGGTTGTCTCCATGTGCTTGAGCAACTCTTGTTTGGTGATGGAATTATTGCCGTGGAAGACTACGTCCTTCACATGCACACGGCCGCGTTCCTCAATCTCATAGATCAAGCGGACCCCGTCCTCGAAGGGTTCGGTCAGAAACCGAATATTCGCGAGATAGTATTGCTCATCCTGGTACCACTTCTCAATGGCGCGGACATCGGTGTTTGCCCTGCCGGGATCAAAGAGCTCGCCCACCTTGCAGGTGATCTGCTTATTCAATTGGCTGGTGCTTACCTGGGAGTTGCCCCGGATGAGGATGCGGCGGATGACAGCCTTTTCCTTGACCCGCACCTGCAGGCGAATGCCGCCCTCTACCTCTTCCTGGTGGAACTGGAGGTCGGAGAAGCTGCCCATCTCAAAGAGGCGCTTGTGGTCTTCATCAAGCACCTTGCGATCCAGGGGCTTGCCGACGCGCGTACGCATTCGGTAAAGAATATCTTCAGTGTTCGTCAGGATGTTGCCAACGACTTTGATGTCTTGCACAATCGGCGCTTCATCTTGCGCGACAGCGAAACCGGCAAAGGCATAAAACATGATTGCGATCAGCAGTAAGGCTTTTCCGGGCCAGATGAATCTTTGCGCCAGAACTCCATTTCTGTGCTCAAGCTGCATACCACTCCCCTTCCTCTTTTTTGAATCTGAATTTTGTAATCTGATTTAAACCATAAAAATATTTCATCCCCTCTCAGCGTACTCCAAACGCTGCAGGAGACAAGATAGATAATTTAAAGAAAAGTGTACCTAGTTTTTCTATTTACCCCTATAGAATAATATAATTTTATTGGGTTTATAAAAGCATTTTTTTATTTTTTAGTAATTTTCGCTTTCACTTCGGCGGCTCATGTTCTCAAAGCGCATTTGTTCCTTGATAAAAGTAAGCTCCACCGTACCGGTCGGGCCGTTCCTTTGCTTGGCAATAATTACATTTGCCTGGCCCGGTTTATCATCAGGATCGTAATAATCCGGACGGTGTAAAAGCAGGACTACGTCCGCATCCTGCTCGATTGCACCGCTCTCCCGCAGGTCGCTGAGCATGGGCTTATGGTCAGCGCGGTCCTCGACATCGCGGTTGAGCTGTGAAACCGCGATTAC
>JAFGNG010000297.1 GCA_016927125.1 Planctomycetota bacterium
CTTGCCGAGATCCATATCTTCGATGCGCTTCGCCAATTCCCGGGAAATAATCTCGCCCTTGCGGACAATCACCTCATCGGTGAGGATATCGACGATATTATCGCAGGCGGTGCGGCCAAAGATGTTGTCAGCCATCGAGACTTCAACATGTTCGCCGCTCATGTCCGCCCCCTTGGAGACACCATTCTCCGTGCCGCAATCAATCGCGGTGATCACGACATCCTGGGCGACCTGCACGAGTTTACGGGTGAGGTAGCCGCTGTTTGCGGTTTGTAACGCAGTGTCTGCCAAGCCTTTACGTGCGCCGTGGGTGGACAGGAAATATTCCAGCCCCCGCAAGCCCTCACGGAAGTTACCGCGAATCGGGGTTTCAATAATTTTCCCGTTGGGTTTACTCATCAGCCCGCGGAAGCCGGCCAACTGGCGGATCTGCGCCGTGCTGGCCCGCGCGCCGGAAGTGAACATTGTCCAGACCGGGTTGAGGTAATTCGGTCCCCGGTCGTCGCTCTCGAGTTCCTTCATCAGATCCTGGGTCAGTTCTTCCATAACATGGGTCCAGGCGTCGACGATCTGGTTGTAACGTTCTCCCTCAGTGATATCGCCCAACTGGTGGGCCTCTTCAATCATCGCGACCTTCTCTTCCGCTACCCTGACGGCTTCATCGCGGCTCGGGGGCGCCTTCAGATCCGAAGCGGAGAAGGACAGCCCGGAGACGGTGGCGTAATGGAAGCCGGTCGACTTCATCCGGTCGAGAAGGTCGACGGTGGCGCGGCGGCCCAGGTCCAGGTGGCAGTCGGAGATGACAATATTAAGGACTTTCTTGTCCATGGTGTAGTTATAATATTTCATACCCTTCGGGAGGATGTCATTGAAGAGAATCCTGCCGACCGAGGTTTCATACAAACCGCCCGGCTCGGGTTTCTGCACGCCGGTTTCATTAGCAACCAGATCAATGCCGAGGCGAACCTTAACCCTGGCGTTGAGATGGACCCGGCCTTCATCGTGGGCGAGAATAGCCTCGAACTGGTCGCGGAAGACCATGCCTTCGCCCTTCTGGTTATCCCGGACCAGGGTGAGGTAGTAACAGCCGAGAACAATGTCAAGGCTCGGGGTAATGATCGGGGTGCCGTGTGCGGGCGAGAAGATGTTGGAGGTTGAAATCATCAGCAGCGATGCTTCCGTCTGCGCCTCGATGGAGAGCGGCAGATGGACCGCCATCTGGTCACCGTCAAAGTCGGCATTGAAGCCGGAGCAGACCAGCGGATGCAGGCGGATGGCGTCACCCTCAACCAGCACAGGATAAAACGCCTGGATACCCATACGGTGCAGGGTGGGGGCGCGGTTGAGCAAGACCGGGTGGCCGTGGATGACTTCCTCGAGCACGTCCCAGATCTCTTCGTCCTTGCGCTCCAGCATTTTCTTGGCGCTTTTAATGGTGTCGGCCAGCCCCTGTTCCTTCAGGCGCCGGATAATAAACGGTTGGAAAAGCTCCAGGGCGATCTTCTTGGGCAGGCCGCACTGGTCGAGGCGGAGCTCCGGCCCGACAATGATGACTGAACGGGCGGAGTAGTCCACGCGCTTGCCGAGCAAGTTGGCGCGGAAGCGGCCCTGCTTGCCCTTGAGCATATCGGCAAGACTCTTCAAGGGGCGGTTGCCGGCGCCGAGAACCGGCCGCTTGGTGCGGCTGTTATCGAAGAGGGCGTCAACGGCCTGCTGCAGCATGCGTTTTTCGTTGCGCACAATCACTTGCGGCGCGGAGAGGTCCAATAGCCTGGCCAGGCGGTTGTTGCGGTAGATTACCCGCCGGTAGAGGTCGTTGAGGTCGGAGGTGGCGAAATGCCCGCTCTCCAACGGCACCAGGGGCCGCAGGTCAGGGGGGATGACCGGGATGACGTCCATGACCATCCAGGCAGGATCATTGCCGCTACGCAGCATCGCCTCGATAATATGGAGGCGTTTGATAATATTTTCGCTCTTTAGCTTGAGCCTGCATTCAACCAGGTCAGCGCGCAGTTCATCGCGCAGGGGCTCGAGTTCAAGCGCCTGCAAGAGCTCGCGGACAGCCTCCCCGCCCATCTGCGCGGTGAAGTCCAGGCCATAGAGTTCGAGCGCTTCGCTGTACTGCTCTTCACTGAGGAGTTGCCCCAGTTTCAGGGGGGTGTCGCCGGGCTCGGTTACAATATAACGCTGGAAATAAATAACCTGCTGCAGGGCAGTAGTCTTGATGTCCAGCAAGGCGCCGAGGCGGCTCGGAAGGGACTTGAAGAACCAGATATGCACAATCGGCACAGCCAGGTTGATATGGCCCATGCGTTCGCGCCGGACCCGGCTGTGGGTGATCTTGACCCCGCAACGGTCGCAGATAATATCTTTATATTTAATGCCTTTGTACTTGCCGCAGGAACATTCCCAGTCCCGCTCCGGCCCGAAGATCCGCTCGCAAAAGAGGCCGTCCTTCTCAGGGCGGTAGGTGCGGTAGTTGATCGTTTCCGGCTTCTTGACTTCGCCGTAGGACCAACTGCGGATATCGTTGGGTCCGGCAAGTTTTATGGTTATGGAACCATAATTGTTGATACTGTCATAATGCGTGGAATCAGCGTTTATGCTCATTTTTACTCTTCCGCCTCTTGAGATATTCTATACTAAAGATACCTAGACAGTCGGTTCTCGCCGGTCCAACTTCATGTTCAACCCGAGCCCCTTGATTTCATTACAAAGAACATCGAAGCTGATCGGGCGTCCTGGCTCAAGGGTGTTCTCGCCCTTGACCATGGATTCATAAATCTTGGTACGGCCGTCAACATCGTCGCTCTTGACGGTGAGGATTTCCTGCAGCACACTGGCCGCGCCGTAAGCCTGCAACGCCCAGACTTCCATCTCGCCGAAGCGCTGGCCGCCATTGCGGGCTTTCCCGCCCAGAGGCTGCTGGGTAATCAGGCTGTACGGGCCGGTGGCGCGGGCGTGGATCTTATCTGCCACCAGGTGGTAGAGCTTCAGGAAATACATGTAACCGACCGTGGTCGGGGTATGGAAGGGGTCGCCGGTACGTCCGTCTAAGAGGGTGGTGGTGCCGGATTCCGGCAGCCCCGCCTCTACCAACGCTTCATGAATCTCGCTCTCCTTGGCGCCGTCAAAGACGGGAGTAATCGCCCGGAAGCCCAGGGTATGAGCGGCCCAGCCCAGATGGGTTTCAAGAATCTGGCCTACATTCATTCGGGAAGGAACGCCCAGCGGGTTGAGAACCAGCTCCACCGGGGTGCCGTCTGCGAGCATCGGCATATCTTCTTCCGGAA
>JAFGNG010000035.1 GCA_016927125.1 Planctomycetota bacterium
GCGAACCAGCCCGGGGAGAACGCAAAAAACCTCATAATTGACGCCTTGTATGGGAAAGCCTGGTCATTTGCCCGGCTCGCCAACACTGCCGGTAAAGAGCGCCACCGGCATTATCTTGGCGAAGCTTCTCTGGCTTTGCGCGAGGTGCTTGCCGATATGCCCCCGGAAGATCCCCGTTACCAGGCCGCAACTTATAAATACGCGGAATCGCTCGTGGCTCTCGGGGATTATAAGCAGGCGCAGATTTCCCTGCGTGATATTATTAACCTTCCGCAATACCGCATGCGCGCCAATTACCTGGCCGGGAGCGCGGCTTTGCTTTCCGCCCGGAAGACTCTTGAGCCGCAGGCTTATCAAGAGGCATATAATTACTTTAACAATGCATATCAATTGGCCCGAGAGGCGAAAATCTATGATATCCTGCTGCCCTCCTTGCACAATCTGGTAGCGATCGAGCTCTCCCGGGGAAGGTATGAAGAAGCGGTTTCTTATTCCCAGGAGGCACTGGAATACGCGAAAACCATTCGCGATGTAGTGGCAACAGCCAAAAGCCAACTGGATAAAGCCCGCGGATTAATCGCCCTGGTTCAGACGATTGGCGAAGCTGATGAAGCCTCGATGGCTGCTTCAATTCCGCCGCCCGCTTTCCATGCCTTGCCGGAGTATAATCCAGAAATCATGGTAACTTTAGAAAAAGACAACGAGACTACTTCTTCTTTGAGAGAACAAACTCCCACTGAGCTTTTGCTTGAAGCCAAGCAGATCCTGGAAATGCTGCTGGGGCAGCATGATGTCCAGAACCGCCTGGATGAGACTTACTATTACCAGGGGTGCGCGCTCTTTGAAGAGGCGAAGATCAAGAGCCGTGAATTCGCCCAGTCTTCGGCCGTCCTGCCCCTCGGCAAGGAATCACTGAGTGTAGTTAATGCCTTTGAGAAGGTAGACTCCGCCTTCGACCGCTCATTTTCTGCCAATCCCCGAGGGATTTTCGCCACTCGGGTTCACTACGCCCAGGCTCATGTCGGCCGGGCCGCGGGAATTCTGTTTCAACACATTGCCGACCGACTACTGAAACAAGGGGATCGCAAGTCCGCGCAGATCTATCGGGACAGGTCCCTGAAGCAACTGGTAAACGCCCGGGATGCGCTTCTGCGGATGTTGAACCTCAGCAGCCCGCCTCCGGAGCAGCATAACGCGCAGGCTCTCCTGGGTTGCGTTTACCAGGATCTTAACCGCCCCCTTGAGGCAGAGCAGGTTTTCAGGGAATTTCTAAAAACCCCCGAGGCGGCACCAAAACTGCACACCTTCGCCACGCTCCGCCTGGTGGAAGTCCTGGAAGGCCGGGCGCGTATCTTCGATGCGGTTGAAGTCCTCTCCTCCTACCTGGCGGAGCTCAGCCCGGTAACGGTGATTATACCTTCCCGGGATAACGCGATCTGCACCGTCATCTTGCAACTCGGGGCATACCAGGAAGAAATTGGCAAACTGGATGCCGCTTACCAGACCCTGCTGCTCTTTACCCGCTTGCCGCAGAGCCCGGAGCCGGCAGAGCTTCAAAAGCAGATTGAAGGCAATTACCGCGCCCATACCCTTGGCATGAAGCTGGCGCAAACCCTGCCTTCCTCTAAAGAACCAGAGGATTTAGTGCAAGCTTCTATCCAGGGGTTGGAAAATATCTCTGCTCAATATCCGGATTCAAAATGGGCGGCGCTTTCATTGGAAGCCATCGCCCAGCATCATCTTGATAGCAAGGATGCGGCCCGCGCGATGGCCGTTGCTGATCTGGGATTGGCGCGATTGCCTAAGCCAGCTTCGCAACTGCAAATGCTCCTTCTAAAGGGCAAGATATTCTTTACGCAGAAAGATTATCCCTCAGCCATCCGGGAATATCGCAGCGCCCTGGAGCTACATCCCAAGGCAATAGCTGAAACCAGGATGCTGGCAAGAAATTACCTGGAATTGGCCATGGCTTTATCAGCACAGGCCAAGCTGATAATGAATGCGGAAGAGAAACAGAAAACTTTCGAGCAGGCGATCGATACCTTCGCCGCGGTCTGGGCGAAATACCCGGAAGAGTATACGGCCGCAGATCAATCCAGGATAGCGGCTGCCGAGGCTCTCAAGCAGGCCGGCCGGATAGAAGAAGCCGCCACCATTCTGGGAGGGATGTACGACAAGAGACGTTCTGCAAACCTCCAGCGGCGCCTGACTGATTTATCTGAAGATACCATGTAAAAAAATCGAATAATACCCGCTATTCCCGGACAATACCTGATATGTCAAAATACTTTAGCAAATCCAGGCCAATACTTGAAGGCACGCGCAAGACCCTGCCAGCGAGGTTCCTGCGCGGCCTGCTTGTCCCTCTGGGTTGGTGTACTGAGGCCTACGCCGCACGTAAGCGGGAAAAATATCGGCAAGGAAAGCTAAAACCACAGCAGTTCGGTGTTCCGGTAATTTCAGTCGGTAATATCACTGTCGGCGGCACCGGCAAGACCCCGATGGCGGCAATGCTGGCAGCGGAACTTATTACCAGGGGATATCAGCCGGGGGTAGTCTCGCGGGGCTATGGTGCCAGCGACGGGCTTAATGATGAGACAATGATGCTGCGGCAAGACCTGCCCGGCATTATCACCTGCTCAAACCCTGATCGCAATGCGGCGATCACCGAAGCCATCGCACAGGGCGCGGATTGTATTATTATGGATGACGGCTTCCAGCGTCTCTCCACCCGGCGCGACCTTGATATTGTCCTGCTTGACGCAACCGCTCCGTTCGGCGGTGGGCGTTGTCTGCCAGCAGGATTATTGCGTGAGCCAGTGACAGCAGTGCGGGACGCGGACATCCTGGTGCTTACCCGCACGGAGCATTCTAACTCTGAAAAGGTGCGTGAGATTGAGGAAAAACTTGCTGAATTGGCGCCTGGCGTTCCTATCATCCAGGCAATCCATCAGCTAAGAGAAATCCTGACTCCTTCAGGAGAAGAGGTTCCCCCCAGTGAGTTTAAGGATTTAAAAGTCGCGGCTTTGTCTTCGATTGCCAGGCCCGACGGTTTTGTCAAGACCTTAGAAATGCTGAACGCAAAGGTGCTTGTCTCCTGCGCCTACCCTGATCATTATAATTATGCCGAGCAAGATTTACACAAGGTAAGGGTGGAAGCGGAAGCAGTGGGCGCCCAGGCGATTGTCACCACCGCCAAGGATTGGGTTAAGATCAGAGAGTTAATTTCACCAGCAGGATTAACTCTGCCTGTTTATGTGGTGACAATTGAAATGGGATTTTTCTGGCGCGAAGAAAAGTTATTTAATGCCCTTGACCGGATTCTGCCTGCAAAAACCTGAAACGAGAGTATCAATGTTAGGGGTCTGTGAAATCTTTACCAGTATCCAGGGCGAGACTTCCTACGCGGGGAGGCCCTGCACTTTTGTGCGGCTATCCGGTTGCAACCTCTCCTGCACCTGGTGCGATACCGAGTATGCCAGGACTGAGCCGGGAGAATCCCTGTCGATAGATGAGATTGTGGAGAGTGTAATTGCACGCGGCGTTCCCCTGGTATGCCTCACGGGGGGCGAGCCGCTCTTACAGGAGGAGGCCCCGCAACTGGCAGCAAGACTTTGCCAAGAGGATTACACCGTCCTGGTGGAGACTAACGGCAGCCAGGATATTTCACTCCTTGAACCGCCTGCGATTAGAATCATGGATATCAAGACCCCTTCTTCCGGCGAATCCGAGGCGATGGACTGGAATAATGCCGGACGTTTACGCCTGGGCGATGAAGTTAAGTTTATTATTGCCAACCGGTCCGACTATGACTGGGCGAAGGAAAATATCATAAAATACGATATTGATCAGCAGGCGACTATCTTACTCGGGACAGCGCACGGCACTTCGGAAGATCCTGAGGAGAAATTCGTCCCCCCTGCCCAGCTTGCCGGATGGATCCTGGCGGACCGGCTTAATGCCCGGCTGCAGGTGCAACTCCATAAACTCCTCTGGCCGGACAAAAACCGCGGAGTATAACACCTGGGATTATCTGATGGCCAGCGGGGCTGCTATTATCTTGACTAATATGAAGGGGTTGTTATATTCAAAATACCTAAAAATTACCGACAATGTGCATAGATGCTTTACATTTTAGGGAGAATGAAAGATGGCGCGCAAGAATCATTATATCAATGATGGGATCAAGAATCTCAGGAAAGAGGGTAGCCGGATAGTCGGCTCCGGGGTCCATATGCTGGGGGCGGCTTCCCTGATGAAGGCGGCGGGGGTAATCAAGTCGATCAATGACCGTGCCAAGCCGTTTGTCACCATTATCAATTCCTACACAACCCATATTCCCGGGCATGCGCACCTGGACAAGTTGGGTGAGATTCTCAAGAAGGAACTCGAACGCCTCGGCTATAATGTCTGGTACGCCAATATCGGCGCAGCGGTCTGCGATGGCATAGCCATGGGGCATTTCGGCATGAAATATTCCCTGGCCAGCCGCGAGCTGATCACCGACCAGATCGAAACAATTCTCGGCGCGCATCCCTGCGATGGCTGGATTGGAATTGGAAATTGCGACAAGATTGTCCCCGGGATGTACAATGCCATGGTCAGGCTCAATATCCCGGCGGTTTATGTTTCAGGCGGGCCGATGCTGGCTGGTCGCCAAGGCGGTGACCTCATTTCGGTCTTTGAAGGGGTTGGCAAGTATTCGGTTGGGAAACTCTCTGAAAAAGGGCTGGCGAGGCTGGCGGGCATCTCGTGCCCGGGCTGCGGCTCCTGCTCGGGAATGTTTACAGCGAACTCCATGAATTGCCTCGGCGAGGTTGTGGGCCTTGCCCCGGCGGGCAACGGCACGGTCAC
>JAFGNG010000036.1 GCA_016927125.1 Planctomycetota bacterium
CCCGCACGCCGGTCAACAGCGCTGCGAGGTAATGGCCAAGCTCATGCACAAAGATGAGAAAGGAAAAGACAATAATCACTGCCAGGATGTTATCCATGGTAAATGGTATCCCTTAATAATCAGAAACGAAATGCTGTCCCCTGGTGGGGTGATAAATTATGACATCATTACTAGATGTCTAAATATTAACCGCATACCTCGGTTTGCCGTCAACCAGCGTGTCCGCGATATTCAGCGCTGCCTTGGTCTTCAGCTCAATCATGGACTCTTCCGAATACCAACCCGCGTGATCGCTGATGGTAAGGTTGTCCTGCTTCCTTAATTCGCTGTCCAGGGGAAGCGGTTCTTCCGTAAAGACATCCAACCCGGCACATGCGATTTTATTGGCCTTGAGGGCTTCCACAAGCGCGTCCTCGTCAATCAGCGGACCCCGCGAGGTGTTGATAATGATAGCGGTTGCCTTCATCTGGTCAAACTGCGCGGTGCTGATCATCTTCCGGGTCTGTGGCAAGAGCGGCGCATGGACCGAGATATAATCCGATTCCTTACAGAGTGTTTCCAGGTTAACCAGCTCCACGCCCGCGGCCTTGGCTTTCTCCGGGGGATAAAAGGGATCAAACGCCAGCACCCTGCCAAGATTAAAGCCGGAGAGCTTGCGGTGGACGCAGCGGGCAATCATCCCGTAACCGACAAAGCCGAAGGTCTTGCCGGCGATACGATAGATCTTCTGGATCCCGGCCAGGTTCCATTCCCCCTGGCGGACATGGCGATCCTTGCGGGCGGTTTTGCGCACGCAATCCATGAAGAGGGCAAAGGCTTGGTCAGAGACATCTTCCTCGCAGTAATCAGGTACATTCGCGAGGTAGACGCCCTTGGCCTTGAGGGCTTCGGTGTCTACGGTGTCATAACCTACGCCATAACGGGAGACACACTTGCATTTATCCATGGCCGCAATCACCTTAGCGGAAACGGCCGGCGCCAGATTTACAATAAAACCGTCACAACCCATGATCGCCTCGGCGACTTCGTCTTCATCATCGCTCCGGTTAACAATGACTTCCGCGCCAATCGGTTCGAGCACGCCGCGCTCTTCCTGGTAATCGGGATACCGGCTGTCAGCGATCAAAACTTTGTATTTCGCCATCTTCAGGTGCCTTTCTAAATACATCCCAGTTGATTTCATAGTAATTCTAAAGCAGGAAAGACCAGTATAAGAGACCCCGGGGTTTCTTGTCAACAAGCAAGCCGAATTACTTAGGCAAGCTCAAAACTGGGTTTCATAAGGGGCGAGACTGGTTCGAAGACCATTAGATAGGCGGTTACTTACTCGGCTGTTGCGGCTAACTCTTCGATAATAATCGAGTTGGGACATTTTTGCCGCGCGGTTGCCAGCGCTCGCAGCGCTTCCTTGCCACTGCCGCAATGGAGGAAGATCTGGATCAGCGCCGCGTGTAACTGTTCGTTGTGGGAATAAATGCTGAGCGCCTGTTGCAGTGTTTTAATTGCCTGGGAAGGCTGGCTATTCAATAGGTCAAACTGGCTGCTCAACAGTGCTGCGCCAGGAAGACCGCGGCTGCGTTGCAACGCGCGCTGGAGGAACTGGTAGGCGCGGGTGCATTTTTCCAGGCCCGCTTCCGAAGACGCTGCGGCGGAGAGGAAGGCCGGAAGATACCGTGGATTCCCCGGGATGACTGGCGCGGCAATGCCCATTCTTTCCCCCGCTGCCTCGCGCAGCAGCGTACTGGCCAGTGAAAAGAGGGCGACCGGGTCAGCAGGGATTTTTTCGCAGAGAGGTTCGAGAACCGCCTTCGCTTCCTCGAATCTTTCCGCGTCAGAGAGCATGGCGCCATACTCCGAACTGAAAGGCGTGATTTTGACCTCGGCAGCATTAATCCCTGACATTAACTCCAGGGCCTTCTCTTTCTGCTGGTGTTGATATAAGAAAACCGCCTCGAGGTATTGCCAGTCAGATTTGCTCAGCCAGGCTAAGCTGTCTTCTACAGATGAGGTTAGCTCCATGTTGTCGCGCCAGTTGCGCAATTCCGAAAAAGTTTTTTCGTCAAGATTGCGCAGGAAGATTCTAATGCGGGTGCGGAAGGAATAGGAATACGGCTGGCGGTGCAACGCTTGCAGCAATGCGAAAAATTGTTCATGGGATTCTCCGCGAAGCTCTGCAAGTTCAATAATTCTCTCAAAGACATTCGACAGCGCTGGCAAACGTTCCAGGATCTCCCAGTTCAGCCTGAGCTGTTCCTCCAGCCGGCTGGGGTCACCTTGCTCATCAATTGCCTGGATGTGAAAGCCGGCAGCGCGCTGCCAGTTGTCAAGTTCGATGGCATTTTGCATGGCGGCGAGAGCCTGGGCCTCCGCATCCGCGAATACTTTTTTAATCGATTCCTCTGCCGCCCCAGTTTCCATAAGCATTAATCCCCGGTTGAAGGAATGAACGCACTCCGCCAACAACCTCTGGCTATACCATGCCTGGAGAGAGGTCAGGGCCACCAGGAGAGCGGCTACGGCAAGTAGAATTCTAAAAAGCAGAAATGATGCCATGCGTGTAAAGGGTGGTTTCTCTTGAACTGGAGGGCTTTCCAGCCTAGGGGCTTCCGCTTTACTCCCGCAGGCAATCGCCAGGCCGAGAATCAAGGCAAGGAGCGAACTATAATCCGGGGCATTGTGATAAGCCGGGCTGAAGAGGTTATCCACGAAAATTCCCGCAAGCATAATCAGCAGCAACAGGCCGCAGGTGGTATGTCTCTGCCTCCAGCAGACGGCAAAAGCTCCGGCATAGATTACCAGCCAGAGCAGCATTCCCGGCAGGCCGAGTTGGGAGAGAACTTGCGCGGGCTCACAATGGGCAGCGGCAATCCAACCGCCGCGGGCGCTGTGCAAAAAGAGTTCCATACTTTCATAGAGCTGGACACCGTAGGCAAAGCATCCCGGGCCCCATCCCAGGAGCGGCCTTTGCCAGAAGAGGCGCAGCGCTTCATTGATATACAGGGGGCGGGTCCCCCAGCTCGCATTGTACACCCAGAGTTTGCCTGCCGGCGTCAGTAAAATATCCAGGATGGCATAACCACAGATTGCAAAGACAACCACCGTCGCAACCAGATAAAGTGTTCTGGTCTTTTTCAAAGACACTAACCCCAGCAACCAAGAACCTGCCAGCAGCCCGATCAGACAGGAGCGGGTTCCACTCAGGATGATTCCCGCCAGGCAGAAGATCAGGGTAAGAAACAGCCCGGGGAGTAGGAGCTTGCTAGAGGGGGAATCATCAAGTTTGTCCGGGGGGTTGTCCTGGCGTACCAGTCTTCGGGACAAGAGCGCCAAAACCCCGAGCGCGCCGAGCATACTTACCCCGCCCAACGCCGAAGGCATGGAGAAAGGAAAATCCATCCGGTCCGGCGCGTAATAGGCTTCCTGCCAGCCGGTGAAATAAATCACCACTACCACCAAGCCGACAATAGTAGAGCTAAGCAGCAGGCTGCGGAGAATCCCTAATGAAATTTTCGGATTCGATGCCAACAAGGCGGCCACGACAGTAATCAGCGTCAACCGTCCGGAGAAAATTAATCCCATGCGGGCAGCGGCGGGCTCAGCAGCAAAATACCAGCTTACAAGATTCCAGGCGAAAAATAAAAACAGGAGCAGAATAATATTACGGCCCGGGATGGAGAGAGCTTGCCAGCGTTCTGAAAGCATGAATCCTTGTTTGGAGGGGATTATAACAAATAATGCAATAACCGCCCCCAGGGGCAGGACCACGGCCCGCAGGGCAGAGGAATTATAGGTATATTCCCCACACCAGAACCATGGCCAAAGCAGGAGCAGGAGACTACAGGCTCCTCCCCAGGAGGTGAGGAAGAGGGAAGATTTTCTCTCATTTTCCTGCGCCATGGACTTTCCTTATCAATGTTGATGTCCCGCGTGCTCGCATCCCGGGATTACCCCGAACCGCTCGGTAAGTTCATCCCGCAGCTCTTTCTCAAGGTGCGCGCGGGCATCACTGAGGAGCGGGCAACTGTCCAATTCCAGGGCACGATACCAGAGCTGGTTAGCAACCTCCGGGTTGCCAAGGCGAGCTTCAACCTCACCCAACAAGTAAATATATTCCGGCCGGTAGGGATGGCGTGTATAAGCGTTTCCAAACGCAGTCCAAGCCTCGTACATGCGCTCCCGGTTGGAGGCAGGGTAAAGCCGGAGCAAGGTTTTGCCCAGGTAAGCATGGGCAGCGGCATAGCCATCATGATATTTGACTGTCAACCTGGCGTGCCGGAGAGCTTGCTCCTGACATTCAGCTTTCGTCAAAGGGATATGCCAACGGGATTTTTCATTATTATCAGGGATAAGCGGATGTTGTTTAAATAGCAACAGGCGCAGATATAATTCACTCAACCGGCGGTGAATCTCTGGATCTTGCGGCAATTCCTCCAGTAATTCCAGATAGAGCAAACGAGTCTGTTCTGTATTAATAACTGCTCTTTTCCAAGCGTCTATATCCGTGTCCTTGGCTTGCACGTTCTCGCCAAATTTATATGACTCGTCTGCCACTTGCGCGAGCTGTGCTTGCTGCCAGTGCGCTATCGGCCAGAACCAGAGTAAGGTGCAGAACCCGATAATTGCCAAGGGCAGGGAAATCTCCACGTATCTTTTTCCTAATAATCTATTATGGGAGTAGGAAATTTTTGGCCCCGCGGTTGTCTGCACCAGCGCCAGAGCCGCCATTACCCAGACCGTGGAGCTGATGACCTGCATGTAATAAACAAAATCCACCAGCGCGTGCAGCAGCATTGCCAGGATGCCAAGCCGCAGCATCTGCCAGATAGGCCACTGGTTCTTTTCATTTGTCACTATCTTCCAGGAAAGGCAGAAGACGCCGACTCCCGCCAACGGTAGCAGAAGCACATGGGTACCAAGGTGGACCAGTCCGGGCAGCAGGTTATGCGGCCATTGCGAAAGCATCCCGCCGGAAACTTCATTAATAAAGAATTCAATACTCATGCCTTCAAAGAATAATGGCAAGCGCAGGTTTACCAGCCGGAAGGGATCGGGAAAGCCCATCAACACCAACGCGCAGAAGACAGTTATGCTGCCGAACAGAACTAATCGTTGGTGATAGCCTTTTTCCCCGCCTGCTTCCTCCGGCAATTTCTCCAGGGGCAAAGGCTCGGGGCGCAAACGGGCAAAGAAAAAAAGCAGGCCCAGGAGCAGCCAGGCCGCCAACAACAGGACACCACCGTCCGCCGCCAACTGCAGATAATTATTATGCACGCGCTTGACTGCCCAGCCCGAGATCGGCTTGTAAGCGGTGTAATGGGTGGAGAACTGGTCCAGGCCTACGCCCAGCCAGGGGTTCCGCATCCACATTCGCCATCCGCTTCGCCAGTAATTCCAGCGCACGGCAGGGGTATTGCGCCCCTCGTGAAAGGCGGTTTCTTGGGCAGAGATTTTTTCCTGCAGCTTCAGCGGCCCGCCCGGCGCACCGCAGGCTGTCCAGATAATCCCCGCCAGGAGCAGGATGGTGGTTAATGCACCAATAATCTTGAGCACAGTTATCCCGGCAACAGGCTTTGGCCGCAGACATAGCTGCGCCACCAGGATAATTACACCCGACCAAAGAATCCCATAAAGGAGTTCTCCCAGCCATCCGGTTTCTGCCTGCATTAAGAGCGGCAGGGACAGGAGCAGGGCTGCCAGGCTGAAAACGAACTCAACGGCAAGCACCTCCGAACAGATGCCCTTGCGCCAGAATTTTTTATTCCTGGCAAGGAGAAGAAAGGCGATTACCTCCGCTGCCTTGGCCGCCAGCATGCCCCCGCGGCTACCGGTAAAGACCAGGGCAACCATCCCGCAGAGAACCAGCAAGGACAGAAATATTTTTTTCACTCCGCCAGAATTTTTTGTCATCCAGGAGGAGAGGGCTGCGAACCACAAGAGCGGCAGTCCCAGGATAAGAAAACCCGCCATGGTATTGGCATACCCGTAGGGGCCGTAGATCTGCGGAGTTTGCAGCCGCCCCTTGAAGATGCCCTGGAAGACCGGGTCGGAGCCCGCGATCTTCTCGGCCAGCTCGGGCTGGGCAGTGACATAGCCAATAAAATATTGCAGCCCGTAAGCTCGCTGGTAGATGCCGTAAACAATCAAGATAGTAACCGCTGCCAACAGGCCGCAGACCAGCACGGCAGAGCGCTCCCTCGTTCTGGCGTAATCCAGGATAACCAGGAATAACAAAATCTCCGCTGCCCAGTGCATTGCTAGCATGCGCGCCTGGATAATATTTCCTCCCCGATTTGCCTGCAGCGCGGAGATAATTATTGCAAATAGAAAAAATCCTACCGGCAGGAGTACCTGCCAGGAAGGTAGGGAAAAACTTCTTCCCGCCAGCTTACGCAAGCACCAGAGGGAAGTCGCCAGGAAAGTGAGCAGTTCGCAGAAGGCGGTGGTAGCGCTGTCGGACTCCTGCCCGGCACTCAGGGTGCGGAAGACAATTACTAAGAGGAGCAGCAAGAGCACGGAGAGATCAAGTTTTTCCAAGAGGCGCGGATCAACTCCGGGAAGGACTGGCGGGTCAGTGCGGTTTGGTTCCGTCATGGTTTTACCCCGGCAGCTTATTGCCCCTGCGGTTTGTTCCGGTGGACAGCATATTCCAAGAGCGCGATCACCCCGAGAATCCCTGCCGTGTGCAAAAGCACCAGCATCGCCCCGATCTCATCCAACCTTACCAGCACCGTGGCGCTCAGACCCAGGGTTGCGCACAGCAGGTAGATGGTCAAGACTGCCCCGCGCCTGCTCATGCCGAGGCGGACTAGGCGGTGGGAAAAATGGTTCTGATCACCAACCATCAGGGGTTTGCCCGCGCGCCAGCGGATAACCATTACTGAGATGGTATCGAAGATAGGAATGGCGAGCACCACCAGCGGCATCACCACCGCCAGGATACTCCGGCTGCCGCTACCGGTTCCGTAATAAGTCCCGGCCATGGACAAGGCGCCGAGCAGGTAGCCTAAAAAGAGCGACCCCGCATCGCCCATGAAAATCGAGGCGGGAGAAAAGTTATAACAGAGGAATCCCAGGAGCGAACCAATCAGCACCGCCAGGGTGGCGGCCACCAGCACCTGCCCGGCTTGCACCGCAATTATAAAAAAGAAGGTGGCGGCAATGATGCCTACCCCTGCCGATAAACCGTCCATGTTGTCCAGTAGGTTCATCGCATTGGTAATGCCTACCATCCAGGCCACGGTCAGCAGCAGGTTGATCAGCCAGTAATCAATAAAGAGCGTGATCCTGATGCCGCTGGCGAAGAGGAGCACGGCCGCGGCGATCTGCGTGCACAGCTTCAGGTAGGGGTGCATGCCCCCGCGATCATCCAGCAGCCCGAGGACAAACATCAAGACGCCGCCGGTGAGCATTGCCCCGAAGCGGGTCAGTGCATCCCCGCCCTGGAGCTGTGCGACTGCTTCAAGTTTGACCAGGAGCGGCTCAAGGAAGGGTAAGGGCAGCAGCCTGCTTGCCGCCAGGTAAGCCCCGGCCAGCACCAGCACGAAGGAACAGAAGATCGCAATCCCGCCGCCGTAGGGGGTTGCCCCGGCGTGCGTCTTGTGGTCTGCGGGATGATCGAGCAACCCAGTAGAGAGGGCGATCCGCTTTGCAAGCGGTACCAGCAGTAGTGCCAACACGGTCGCGGCCAGGAGCAATCCCAGGCAGGAGAGGAGCAGCGTGTGATCCATGTTATTCAAAATCCTCGGGTTGGTAATTCCCGGCGCCACCGTATTTCCTGGCGGTTTCAAGACGGGCGGAGCGTTGCAGCCGGTTAAGATTGAGATCTACCTGGGAATAAAAGTCGCTTTGCTTCAATCGCTGACGGCGGCGGCTGAAAGTCCCCCGGTTCTCCTCGAAGACAGTTTCAAAGAAGGGGGTGGTGATAAACCAGGTTTCCAGCTTGAAGGTTTCAGTTTCAGGGTCATAGATGCCGGTCAGGAAGATTCGCTTGCCATCCGCGCCGGGCAGCCGGATTCCTTCCTTGAGAGCATTGAAAGCAGCCAGCATCTGCGGGTTGGAATCAGGATGGAAGGTAAAGGGATGGGTCTTATGCAATTTCTCAACTAGGTGCGTATCTGTCGGCGCCTCCGGGTGGACCAGGTAGCCGTAGGTATTGGAGACCGGCTCGCCGCAACCGGCAAGCAGGAGCGTCAGGGGACAGATACTTAAACCCAGAAGGATTTTCCAGCCTGCTTTCATAATTATTCCACCTTTAGAAAGATTTAATCCTTGGCTTTGATCTTACTGCCTGTCAATTAACTTTCTTTCGCTTCTGCCAACGGCAGGTTTACCCGTTCAATCGCAAGCGCCTTACCGGAGTCCGGATCTACCTTGATGAGCGCGCCCTGCAGCCTGACATTCCCGGTACAAACCTCGAAGCGTGCCGGCATCCCGGTGGTGAACCTGGAGAGCACTGCATTTTTATCCCTGCCGATCACCCCGTCCTGCGAACCGGTCATACCGAGATCGGTAAGGTAGGCGGTACCCAGCGGTAAAATCTTTTCATCCGCAGTCTGGACATGGGTATGGGTGCCGAAGATGGCGCTGACCCTGCCATCAAGGTACCAGCCCATAGAGATCTTTTCGCTGGTTGCCTCGGCATGGAAATCCACCAGCAACACCTTGGCCCGGCCCTGGATTTCTTCCAGCCACTTGTCAACCGCTAGGAAAGGAGATTCGGAAGGATCCATAAAAACGCGCCCGGCAAGGTTGATCGCCCCGATCAGCAGGCCTTGCTTACTCTCAAAGATCCCTGCGCCTCTCCCAGCCGCGGCTGGCGGGTAATTGCAGGGGCGCAGCAGCCGCTCATTCCCGATACAGCTCAAGATTTCCTTGTTTTTATAAATATGGTCACCGGTGGTGATAACGTCAATCCCCAGGGCCAGGAGTTCCTCCAGGATCTTCGGCGTCAGGCCGGAGCCGCCGGCCGCGTTCTCACCATTGGCGAGGATAAAATCAATTTCTTGCTCTGCCCGCAGGGTTTCCAGTAGGGGCTTCAGGCTGTCACGCCCGGGTCGCCCTACAATATCCCCAATGCATAAGATTGTAATTGCCATGGATTTTCCTTTGTGGTAGTTCGGTTAATTGCCATAATTCTTACTGTTTACGGGCAAGGCGTCAAGGATCGAATCCCGAGACTGTTTAATCGCTTGCAGAAAAATAGTGCGAAGGATATAAAGTAAAGCGAGGTAAAATAAAGAAGAAAGCTATTTATTCTAATCAAGGAAGACAGGTAAGCCATGCGTATCGTGATCAGGACGGTATTGATTCTGGTGGTCTTTGGGCTTTCCCTGCAACTGGTTAGCTGCCAACTGCGGCCTTCGCAGAAGGACCACGAACTGGCAGTTTACCCGGAGGGAATCGCGGGCGCGCCGCAGGTGAGAATCCTGGTGCGGGACCAACTGCTCCAGACTACCCTGACCGTTGACGGACCCTATGAAATCCTAGCCGAACCCCCGGATCCCTCCCAGCCGCGGTTGGGCTTTGCCTCCGGCCCGGTGACGGTAGTGGTGAAACCTACCATCGAAGGCTTTATCTTGGGAGACCCTTCTGCCCGGGCACCTTACGCCAGGATCTGCATCAAGGGCCTGGGGGGTACCAAGATCGAAGTGGATGGCAAGGATTACGGGCGGGAGATTATCCTGCTTCGCGAGCTACCCTCCGAAAACAATGCCAAGCCGTTTCTCCGGGTAATTGCCAGGGTGGATATTGAATCCTACCTGACCGGCGTAGTGCCGAACGAGATGTACGCGCACTGGCAGGTTGAAGCCCTGCGCTCGCAATGCGTTGCCAGCCGCACCTATGCGCTGTATAAAATCGAGACCCGCAAGAATCACGGGTTTGACTTGCGAAATACCACTGCCAGCCAGGTCTGGGAACCGGAGGCAACGCATAATCCGCTCATTAACATGGTGGTAAATTCAACGCGCGGGATTGTGATGAGCGACGCCTACCGGCTTTTCCCGGCTTATTTTTCCTCTCAGTGCGGCGGAGAAACCAAGGATGGCGCCGATGTCTTTATCAGCCGCCATATCAATCCCCTAACCGGGGTAACCTGTCCTTATTGCCGCTCCCAGGCGCGCGCCTGGAACCTTACCCTGTCCCTCGGGGAGATCCAGAACCGCCTGGTTCAGCGGGGTTATAAGATCGGGCGCGTCACCGGCCTCAAGGCCCTGGACAATCTCGGCCGCCCCATCACAGATATTACCAGGGTTTATGACATCACGGTTGAGCATGACGGTGTCGGCAAGCTAAAGACCATTCCGGCGCTACGCTTCCGTTCCGCCATCGGCACGGGAACGGGCGGTATTGCCAGCACCTTTTTCTCGGTTTCGGTAACGGGCGACACTGCGACCTTCACCGGCCTGGGCAATGGCCATGGCGTGGGTATGTGCCAATACGGCGCCCAGCTGCTTGCCAGCCAGGGCAAGAGTTACCGCGAAATCCTGGCGCACTACTATACCGGCCACACGCTGGTTAAACTCTGGTGAAACATAAGGACAAGGCGATGAAGATAGCGCACCTCTCTTCAGCGAAGAGCTGGCGCGG
>JAFGNG010000037.1 GCA_016927125.1 Planctomycetota bacterium
GAAATTACCGCCACTTCGGTGGTGCCGCCGCCAATATCAACGATCATGGAGCCGGTGGGCTCGTGGATCGGCAGCCCAACCCCGATGGCTGCGGCCATGGGTTCTTCAATCAGGAATACCGGCGGCAAGGCCCCAGCGCGCTCGGCGCAGCTCTTCACCGCGCGTTGCTCAACAGTGGTAATCCCGCTTGGGATCGCGATTGCCACCCGGGGATGGACCCAGTGTGAATAATTATGAACCTTGGAGATAAAATAGGACAGCATCGCTTCGGTGATTTCAAAATCTGCGATGACCCCGTCCTTCAAAGGGCGGATAGAGACAATACTGCCGGGGGTACGGCCCAGCATGCGCTTGGCCTTCTCGCCCACAGCCTGGCCGTCGAGAAGGACGCGGTTGGTGCCTTTTCTGACTGCGACTACGCTCGGCTCGCAGAGGGTAATCCCCTGCCCGCTTACATAAACCAGAGTGTTGCAGGTCCCCAGGTCAATGCCCATGTCGTGGGAGAAGAAGCCGAGAATACGGTTAATTAGATGCATGGCCGGTCAAAAGCCCCCTGCAACACAATTCCGGACAGGGAATGTTGCCCGCCCGGAAAAACGGCGCACCACAGTTGTGCCCTGTAGTGCCCCTCCGATGTAATTAACTGTTACAACCCAACAATTAATAACATGTGCAAATAAAATTTAACCCAACCATAGAAAACTAGTGCAGTATTTCGCCATTTCGGCAAGTGTGGCCAGCAGCGCCAACAGGTAAAAAACGGCTGAAACTATCAACAGGCTGGTAAAAATATCCATCGGGTATTGCCTGGTTTTGGCAAATTTCCTTTTGATCTCCGCTGGTTTCATGCCACCTTCGTCGGGCGTAAAGTCCATGTCCATAGCACTGTCAAGATCGTTGATTTCCATATCACTTTCTGGCATCTGGTTACTCCTTACTGCGAAGCATATATAATTAGTTTAATTGTTCAATCTGCTGGTAATTTACCAAGAGTTAAGTCCTGTTTTACCTCCCGGACAACGTCGCCAACGCGGATGCCTCTCTTGGCGGCAGACACTACTTCACAAGCGCTCATTTCGGCAAAAACCGTTGTTACTTTTGCCTCGCCAACGCATTGTCCTTGGTTCCAAATGGTAAAACGTGCGCCGGGTTCAATCTCGTCTTGCCTGCCTAAATTGATCATCACCCGCCGCTTGCGAATTTCACTTACTATGACCTGTCCCAGGTTGTCAGCTTCGGGATAGACCGTCGTTCCTGCTTCGCTTTCAACCTTTGCTGCAGGTTTCTCCAGAGGCGGAGTGGTTTCAGCCGCAGGGTTCTCTGGTATTGTTATAACCTCTTCTACCGGCCGCGCTTCGAGGGGTTGCGGTTTGGTCCCGGTCGCTTCCGCTACTTGCTCTTCCGGGGTATCTGCAACTTTTACCTCTATAGATTCTGCAATAATCTTTGCCGGTAAAATAGTTTTCGTTTCAGGCTTTTCGATTTCTTGCTGCGCTTCTGGCGCCAGGGAATTTTGTTGTGCCTTAGCCTTGGTAAGCTCCTGGTTTATGCGCTGCGCCTCCGCTTCAAGGTCTTGCAGCTTTTCCCGCATTAAAACCAGCCGGTTTTCATAAAAGCTGGCAATCAAGCCGGTGGTCAGGATAATCACCAAAACCCAAGGCAGGATAACCATGATCGAGCTTTTGGCGGAAACTACCTTCCCGGAACCATGCTTTCTTGACACTGGCGGTGAAGCCTCCTTACTTACAAGGTTTCGGCGACATCTCCCTTGCGGATCGGCTTTTCAGTCATGCCGGTGTCAATCTCGGCCGAACACATATCCGCATAGATTTCCTTAACCTTGACCTTGCTGACATACTCGCTGCCGCGTGATACCACCAGTTCCATGCCGGTCTTTACATTGTCTTTCTTGCCAACATTAAGCATCACCAGGTTCAGGCTCTCCTCAACCTCGATCACCTTGCCGCGGATCGGCACGAGCGGAGACTTGGTTGCAAGTTCCTTGATTGGGCCGACCGAGGTTTCATACGCCTTCAACTGGGTGCGCATTTCGAGGTTCTGCTCCACGATTTCGGCGGTGCGCTCGGCGTTAGCTTGGAGTTGGGCTTCCGCTTCCTTGAGATCGGCCGCTACTTCCAGCGCCCGCTTCTCCGCGAAATCCAGTTCCCGTTGCGCGGTATTCCTGGCCTGGTTAGCTTCGGATAGCTGGGTTTGCAGCGCGGTTTTGCTCTGCTCGGCGTCGGCCAAAAGCGCCTGGGCATTATCCAAAGAGGCTTGCGCCTGGGCCAGTTTGGTCGTAAAATCCTGCTTGTCGGCTTCGCGGAGGCGTTCGAGTTCTCTTACCTGCTCGGTCTTGCTCTGCAGTTCGATGGTGGCTTCCGCGTTCTTTTTACTTTCACTGGTATATTCAAGTTCCAACGACTTCAGTCTATCCTGAACTTCCCCTAACTCGCGTTCAGTCTTGCTCAAGAGCGCGCTAGTGGTGTTAGCTTCCTTGCGATAGTCAGCCCGCTTGGCATACAGGCTGATGCTGAACATGGCAAAAGCCACGCTTAAAATAAGGTTAATCACTATAAATATTTTGCCGGCCTGGTTCATTATTCATTTCTCCTTATTTAGATTTTGTAATTATAGGCTTTCCGGCGGTGTCTGTTTTTTTTTAACTGTGCTCTTCCTGTGTTTCTTTGTCATTCTGCCTGAGCGCTTGGCCGGTACCACTTTTGGCTGCAACGCCTTTTTAACCAGTAGTTTTAAATAATTCCAATCAAACGGTTTATTAATATAACCAAAACAATCCAGCTCAAAAACATCTTGCAAGATTTGTTCCGAACCATATCCGGTTACCGCGATACACCTGATGCCGGGGTTGAAATCCATGCCGCATCGGATAACCTCAAACCCGTCAATTTCCGGCATCTTGATATCGCAGATCAGAAGATCCCAGCTATCTCGGCGCAGGTGTTCAAGGGCCTTGCGCGGGGATGACTCCGTCAGCATTATCTCCTCGGAAAGTTCCAGGAATTGCCGGTACAATTCCAGGGTGTCTTCTTCATCATCAACAACCAAAACTCGATAATCCGACATTTGTGACTCCCATGGAACGGCAAGGCAGGGGGTAAAGCGCCAGTTCCATGCTTGTTTATCGAGAGTATAACTGCCGGACTGGTCGCTCGCTTATGATATTCATTGCCTCGGATTCGGATCTACTGAATATTAAACTGCTTTGATTTCTGTTAGTGTGCTTAAGTAACTACAAACTATTCACTTGCTCATCCCCAAACTATGTCTGGGGATAATGTCTGATTATGCTTCAGATTTTTCGGAAAGTCAAGGGTAAAACTCCGATACGCGGCTTAATGTTGATATCTAGTCTATCACAGGCCGGTAATTGCCGCTAATTACTCTTTTGGCCAGGTTTCAGCGGTGATCTCATCATCAAATTCGCCCATGGCCACATTTGTTAGATGGCTCTCCTCTGCACTTTCGCCAGGGGTTTGATCTGCCCTGAGGCGCTGAAAATCCTGGCCAAGGACGGCAAAATTCTCTGCCCTGGCACTGATTACAGGGGCTTGCCGCGCTTGTAGCTGCTGAAGATTGGAGATTTCCGCATTATGCCACTGCCAAAAGGTCATCCCCGCGGTGATGGTCAGAAGCAGCATCAGCCCGATATTGGCGGCAAAGACCTTGACGATCCGCTGCACTGCTATCTCCTGAGCTTCGATTGTCAGCCGCTGGATATCCACATATTCCCGCACCATCGCCTGGACAGCCTCCACCAATTCCGGGGTTTCATAATCATTAGAAGGGGTTTTGCTTACAGCTTTTTCCGCAGGGTTTTGCCGGGATTTTTCCAGCTCAGGATATACTTTTTTAACCTCGGCCATGGAGTAGGTGGTTACTAATTGTCCGCGGGAATTACACTGCTGCGCCTTCTTCCAATGGAATTTTTTGGCCTGGTGGACAATGGCATTCTTGCTGCAACCGAGCAGATCACCCAGTTCCTCGGTGCTCAAACGCTTATGATGCTTGCCTGGTTTTTTCTTCACCATCGGTAGCATGGTGCGGTCCTCATTTCAATATGGTTGTTAATAATTCATCATACTCGCTTTAGTCAGGCATTAGTATACCGGCGGTCCCCAGACAGGTTTCCCAGCATCAGAATCAAACCGGGATATTGCTCAAGGTTGAACCAGGGTTATAACAGCATCTGGCTGAATAACTCTAACTTTCATATCCAAATACAGTTACAACATTAAATAATGCTGTTTGTTTTATCGGCAATTCTTGGAAAAAAATTGAGGGAGAGTCAAATGGATATGGATAAAATCTGATTTTACATAACGTAATCCCGGGTGTTGAAATTAAAAACCCGGGAGATATGTTTATAACTTAAGATGGTGGAAGAAGTTATCTCCCGCTTAGAAAACTGCGGTTACACCTTCTCCAACCCCTTAAAGCCGAAGTACTGTGCGGCGTTGTTATAGCAGATGTCCTGCACCATCTTCCCGAGCAGCTCCAGGTCATCCGGCAGCAGGCCATCTTCGAGATCCTTGCCCAGCAGGTTGCAGAGCACCCGCCGGTAATACTCATGGCGCGTGTATGACAGGAAGGAGCGGCTGTCGGTCAGCATCCCCACAGTGCGGCTGAGCAAGCCGACATTGGAGAGGCAATCCAGTTGCTTCTCAATGCCGTCCTTCTGGTCGTTGTACCACCACGCCGCGCCGTACTGGAGCTTGTTCGCGGTCGGCCCCTCCTGGAAATTCCCGAGCATGGTGGCAATCATGTAGTTATCCTTGGGATTGAGATTATAGATGATGGCCTTGGGAAGCTGCTCGGTCTGGTTGAGCCGGTCCAGGTATTTCGCCAGCGGCGCGGCAATCGCGATATCGCCCATGGAATCCACACCCGCGTCCGCCCCGGCCGTGGCCAGCAGGCGGGTGTTGAGGTTCCGCATGGGGCTAAGATGGAACTGCTGTGTCCAGCCGGAGGCGTGATCCATAATTCCGAATTCGTAAAGCAGCGCTGACCTGAACTTGCTGACTTCACTATCTTCAAGTTGCTTGCCGCTGCGGACCTTATTAAAAATAGTGTCAATCTCGCTTTGGGTATAGTCATCAGCGAAGATGGTAAGGACGCTGTGATCGGACAAGCGGCAACCGCTCTTGTGGAAGAAATCATGCCGGCTACGGAGCGCTTCCAGGTAACTGGCATAACTATTGATCTCGGTGTCTGCCGCCGCCGCGAGCTTATCGATGTAAGTGTTGAATCCTGCCGTATCATCCACTGACATACTCTTCTCGGTGCGGTAGGTCGGCCAGACCTGGATATCAAAAGAGGTGTCTGCCGCGATTGCCCGGTGGTGCTTCAGGCTGTCGGCCGGGTCATCGGTGGTGCAGACCAGGCGCACCTTGCTCCGCTTCATCAGTTGGCGGCAGGTGAATTCCGGCTCTGCCAGCTTCGCATTGACAGTCTCCCACACTTCTTTCGCGGTATCTGCGCTCAAGAGCACGTTATCCAAGCCGAAGTAGCGCTTCATCTCCAGGTGGGTCCAGTGGTAAATGGGATTGCGCAGCGTCAGCGGCACCGCCCCAGCCCATTTCTCAAAGCGCTCCCAGTCCGAAGCGCCCCCGGTGATGTATTTTTCCTCCACTCCGCAGGCGCGCATGATCCGCCACTTGTAATGGTCTTCCGAAAGCCACAACTGGGTCAGGTTTTCCCAACTGTGATCCCGAGCAATCTGGTCGGAAGGGAGGTGGGTATGGTAATCAATTATCGGCATTTGCTCGGCGTAGTCGTGGTACAAACGCCGGGCCGCCTCGTTTTGCAGCAGGAAATCCTCGGTAATAAAAGGTTTGTTCGCCACCAGTTAATCTCCACTTAAAAGGCTTGTTTTAACCAGCAAACTGGTTCTATAAGCTGATTATCATTTATGCGCTGGTCTTGTCAAAGATTCTTTTTTTCCGGGTTTTAAATTATTAAGCTGAAAAACCGCAGGATTGCACCTCTCCGGGAGGAGTAGTTTCATCACCGCCGATAGAAGTTCTGCAGTTGGGTGGTGGCATAGCCGGAGACCTCGCTCAACGCCTGGCGCAACCTGCCTCCGTGCCTGCGGGAGAGCTTGCGCAGAAAGAAGATCGGCAGCAATCCCAATCCCATCCGCAGGATAAAGATCACCCGGTTGACCGACAAGCCATGCGCCAGGATTGTGGTTTCCCAATGAACCAGGATCTGGTCAGCCACAAGTGCAGCGATGACCGGGGCAATCCCGAACATCACATTGTTGATCATCACGGGCAGGGTCATGTAGGCGGCGCGGTACC
>JAFGNG010000038.1 GCA_016927125.1 Planctomycetota bacterium
CAGCTAACAAATAGATCAATGCAAAAAAAAATTGATGTTTCCGGCGTGAAGTTGAAAGGCATACAGAGTTGGTTTCAAGGCCCGAATAATATGCAGCTTAGATGGCTCTTTTTGAAAAAATATACCAAAAAAACATAGTAAAAGATTTGCGGTTAAAGTGGAAAAAACTGCTGTCCGGCCTAACCCCTGTTTTTTAGCTGCGATAACAATTTGCAATAAAATCAATTATGACATCATAGCTTAGCGAACGGGTTGGGCTTATTTACGGAAATAGTTGAGGCGCAAGAAGATAGAAAGAGATGAATCGGCATCTCCACGGAACGCAATAAAGAGATTATTTATGTGAAAAAATCTGCAGGCTGGACAACTTTTCATCTCTGGGGATACTTGGAAGTATTCCTCAAGGATGCAATTGTGAAAGGTCGATATTCTCAAAGAAGGAATAAAAACCTTAAGCAGGTTTTTTAACTCGAAGTTTCACTTGCAAAGAAGAAGGTTTTCCGCTCTTCTTCAGGCGAGAATGTTTAATTAATAATCACAATTTGAGTGTTACTACCTGGAGCCACGCAATGCGAAATTCATCAACGCCGAAATTACACTTTTCACTATTAATAACCCTTGCGTTTTTGCTCTCTGCCGGCAGCGTCAAGAGCAGCGAAGGCGAAGCCCCTGCCCATGATGAAATCTTAACCCCGGAGACAGGTTATTGCCTGAGCCTGCAGGAGAGTGAGGAGCTGGCGTTGCAATATTCACATGCCTTGCAGGCCGCCCGCCTGGGTCGAGAAGTAGCTGTGGGTAAAATCATGACTGCCTGGGGAGAAGCCCTGCCGGTAGTCGGCGCGAGCTTCAGCAAAACCATGTCAGATACTTACGCCCAGAAACGGCTCCGGGAGCGCCGGGATCGCTGGGATAATCTCTACACCGGGGCAATCTCTATTGAACAACCTATCTTTTCCGGCGGTAAGGTTGCCGCGGCCCTGCGCGGGGCCAAGCTCTACCGGGAAGATGTCGAGGAGGGGATCCGTTTCGAACGCCAGGGCCTGATCTACTCTGTCCGCACAACATATTATGAAATCCTCTTGAATCAAGCCCTGGAGCAAGTGGCGCAGGAGCAGGCGCAACTGACCCAGCAGCATTTGGATGATATTAAGAACCGCCTGGAAATGGGCGTGGCGACGGACTACGATGTCCTGCGCGCAGAGGTAGAGAAGACCAATGTGCAGACCACGCTCACCAATACAACCAATGCGTTATTGAATTCCAAGAATGACTTTTTGCGCCTGCTGGGTCTGCCTTTATCGAGCAAATTTGTCCTGACCGACGCCTTGGAATACGCCCCCTTCCCCACGGATACGGAAGAGGCGCTTTATCGCCGCGCCCTGGCCTTGCGCCCGGAGTTAAGAAGCAGCCGCCTGGCGATCCAGATGCAGCAGGAACTCTACCGGGCGACCCGCGCGGACCTGTTTCCGCAGTTATCGCTTGCCGGACAGTATTCCGGCAGTTCGGATGATTTCGGCCGCAGCCTGAATGATTATGACAAGGCCTGGCAGGTGGGCCTGACGCTCAACTGGACCCTCTTTGACGCCTTCCTGGTCCGCGGGCAGTTGAAGGAACAGGCGGCGGTGAAAGAGCAACTGATCTACCTGGAGAAGGACCTTGCCGACCAGGTGCGCCTGGAGGTACGCCGGGCGCTCTTGGACATTGAGAGCGCGCTCCAGTCGCTCCAGAGCCAGAAGCGCAATGTGGACCAGGCGCGCGAAAGCCTGCGACTCACTAATGTGCGCGAGCGCGAAGGCGTCAGCATCCACCTGGATGTCCTCAACGCCCGCCAGGCGCTCGCCGTGGCAGAGCGGAATTATTACCGCGCGGTCTATGATTATAAGATTGCCTGGGCCGATCTGGATCTCGCCATGGGGCAGATTGATGAGGATGAATCTTTAGCCAAACCTGCCTCTGAACCAGAAGTAGAGCCAGCCCAGGAAGCGATAGAAGCTGATGATGAAAACCCCCAAACCAAGCTGCTTGGGGATGGGGAGTGAGAGAATTTCAATAATTTTTAGATAATGGTTAAATAATAAACGGGCGCCTGTGATCTTCGCAGACGCCTGTTTTCTAATTCCAGTTTTGTTACAACCCGCCATCAATGAAATAACGGTTTGAGGTTTCGGATTTTTTAAGAGCAAGGTTATATTTTTTCACACGTCCATCACTATATTTAATCTCATAAGGGACGAACCAACCGGGATATCGTTCGGCGGTAAACGCTTTTCCGATCTTGATAATTTCCAACCCTCCTAAAGCTTCCTTGAGGTGATTATTGTATTCATAGTTGCTAAACTTTTTCACTTCCTGCCAATCCCGCTTGCCGCAGGCTTCGAAAAAGGCTTTAGCTGCCTCTTCCGGAGTCATTTTCTCATATTTCTCGTTATCAGGAAGGACTTCTTGTTCTTGCCACCATCTAACTTCTTCAGAGATTTCAAGAGCAAAAACCGTGGGATCAAATTCCAGGTTGTATTGAATTTCGTTTATCTCAAAAACCAAGATATCGCCTTCAGGAGTATGGCAATATACTTTCAATCCCTCCAGTCGCTCGGTTTCGGCATCAAATTTAAAAATCCTTTTGGTGTCGGCTGTCATCAGGAATGAATTTTTAAGGTAACTCCCATCTTCCAAACCGGATTGAACTTCGACTGTGACAACATGCTTGAGGGCGCCATCTTCACCTACTTCATGAGAAAGCTGTAACTCTCTTTCCATAGCTAACGCGTTACTTAGTTCCTTGCTAATTGTATAATTAACTGCAGCCAGGTTATGCAGCCAGCCGGTGTCGAAGGGGGCATTAGTGGGATGATCGATTTTCACCCCCAGGCGATTTCTAATAATCATAACTGTAGTTATGCCATCCATCACCGCTACTCGTCCGGATTTTTCAATTCTCCACCTGGTTTGTTCGCCGAATTCTTTCCAGATTTCAATTGGCACAAGTTCATATTCCGGATCGATGCTGGCAAAATTATCGTGTGGGCTTGTCCGCATCATGCATTTGATGTAGATCGTGTGGAGGTTGGAAGCTGCTTCGGCTCCGCGGGCAAGGACTCCCGCTGCCTCCGCCGCCATCGCCCGATTATCAGGCATAAAGTGTAAAATGCTGATCAACAGGGCAAGACAGGCTGCCGCAGCCATGCCGGAAACGCCAATGAGTTTATATTTTCTTAACATCTTCATTCTCCTTAATTCCTCCGTCTGGTGGGTAATGATCTGGTTCATCACCCCGGCTTCCAAAGAGATCCCGCTGGTTTGGTCGGCATCACGCAAGAGGTCATCATGAAGTTTGCGCAGGTTGTACAGCTCCAAGCGACACTGGGGGCACTTTGTGAGATGAGCTTCGACCTCCTGCGCTTTTGAAGAATCCAGCAGCCCTTCTTGAAAATCTATAAGCTGTTCCTGGCATTGTGAACAATTCATCATCACACCTCACCTTCTTGCTGTTGCCGGAGTGGCGCTGATGCCCGCAACAAGGCATAGGCCCGTGAAAGCCTCTTGGTAACTGTGCCCAGCGGTATCCCCAGTTCCTGACTAATTTCTTTACAGGATAGCCCGCCGTAGTATCGCAACAGAATCGGTTCGCGATAGGTCTCTGGCAGCTTGTTGACAGCCTGGCGCAAAACCATACCCGTATCCGGTTCCGCTGGAAAATCATTGGCAGGTAAATGCTCAGGCAATCCTGTGATTTCTCTTTGCCGCTGGCGATAAGTTTCTTTTTGCACGCGGCCAGCAATACCCATCAGCCACGGCAGGAATGAATCCGGCTGTTTCAGCTTCCTGAGCGCGAAGAAGGCCCGCACAAATGACTCCTGCGCGATTTCAACCGCCGCCTCCCGGTCACCCAGCCGACCGGTCAGGTACGATACCAGGCGTCCCTGGTAGCGCGTGACCAGGTGACGGAAGGCCTCGGGTTGGCCATCCAGGCACATCAGGACGCATTCTTGATCAGTCTGATTCATTTGCCCCTCTTTGCTAACAAGTATCCGGATTCTTATTATATAGTGATTAATTTCCGGGTTTTGCGACAGGAAAATTATTATTTCATAATTTTAAGTCTAAAATACCTGTATGATCGGAATGTAATTTCTATATCCTTGCGCCCGGAAGCTTCTTTTGAATAATATATTTTATGGCCCTGGTTCTCCAATTCATCCTTCATAGTACTACGGAGAACAGACCGGGGGAATTGTGGTAGGGGCACGGCGCGCCGTGCCCGCGACCGAGAATTGGTTATCTCCGGGCACAGCTCGCTGTGCCCCTACAGAGTCTGTGCTACTTTTTGCAGGTATACTGGAGGAAAGTTTTGCCAAACACATCTTCCAAAATTATATTTCTCGACCGCGATGGAACCCTCAATTATGATCCCGGGTATTTTCATCAGCCCAAAGAGGTCAGGCTGCTGGAGGGGGTGGTGCCGGGCTTGAAGCTCCTCGAGGAGCATTACCGCTTCGTGGTTATCTCCAACCAGTCCGGCATTGCCAGGGGATACCACGGCCATGAGGATGTGCTGAGGGTCAATACCCGTATCAATGAACTGCTGGGAGAACATGATCTTAAAATCGAGCGCTTCTACTACTGCCCGCACAGCCCGGATGAGAACTGCGCCTGCCGCAAGCCGCGGCCGGAGATGCTTCTCAAAGCGGCGGAAGAACTGGGCGGGGATTGCAAGGTTTCCTGGATGATAGGAGACAAGCCTTCTGACATCGGCGCGGGCAAGGCTGCCGGGGCGCGTACCATCTTCCTCACCTGCCATTGCCTTGAAGCAGAGGTGGATCCTGATTTCACTGCCGCAGACCTGACGCAGGCGGCTGAGATTATTCTTGGTGAAGATGGTTACCGGTAGGTTGCTTGATAGCCGGGGCTAACCCCGCACCAGGGCGGTGTAATCCTGAACTTCCCGAGCGATGAATTCCCGCAGTTCTTCGGGCAGTCGTTCGTTATCCCGCAGCGAGGTCAGGTGTAATAACGTCCCCGGGACATTATCCCGCAAACCCAATGAAATCTCATCCACTACCCGGCGCATAAGGCGGGTGGCATCCTGGCGGCTGCGGGCATCGTCCTTCACCGTGAACCGGCCGCGCTCCAGCACCCGCGCCAGGACCTTCAAATAAATTTCGCGATCTTCCAGGGTCAGCCGGTCTTCCTTGCCCATGATATCCAGCACCCGCCTCGCCAACGCCGCGGCCAGGCGATCCATCTCCGGATCCTCCATGCTGCCCTCGGCCGCGACCACCCCGGCCAAGGCTTCCAGCACGGGCAGGTTGCTCATCCGCTGGGCAAGGGTATGGACAATCTCTATCCTGAGCTCCGGTGTGATGGGATGGGATTCCCCGACCAACCCGAGGATCCGGGTCAACTGCGCCACATTCCCCGGGCTCCACTGCGCCTTGAAGGCGGTGGCTTCCTGCCACCGGGTCAGCAATTTGCGGATCCACTCCGCCTGCATCGCCTGCGGCAGGTTGGGCGACAGGATCACATGCACCATGGCATTCAGGCAGGCCGGGATAAGATCGGAATAAACATCAAAGCCGCCAGCGATCGTAAAGATCTCTTCCCCATCAAGGATTTCCGCATTGATCTCCGCGTCCGGCGTATCTTTCTCCAGGTGCGACCAGGCCAGGCCCGCAATCATCTTCAGATTATCCACACTCTCTAGCGGGGAGACGGCCAACCACCCGAGCCCCTCGATCGCGCCGGCATCTCCTACGCTGCCGCTTAGGCGATTGAGAAGGTTGCGCCGGATTACGCCGGTTACCTCTTCATCGAACAGGCCAGTGGCGCAAAGGCACCCCATGGCGAGAAAAACCTCGCGGTGCGCGCCTTGCGGGGAAAATGAGATCTCCTGGAGCACCCGCAGGGCGGAGCGCAAATGAGCTATGGTTTCCGCATCCTCCTGCTCCACCGCCAGGGCAATGCGGCCGAGTGCGCGGCAGGCTACCTCGCCCTCCGTGTTGGCGAGGTCTTCCTTCACCGCCTGCAAGAGCGGGGGGAAACTCGCCGGGCCGAGGCGCACCAGGGCGTTTTCGACCTTCTCGTGAATCTGGGGCAACGCGAACTGCCGCATGCCGTTCAAGAGGGCTTCGGCCATCTCAATGCGCAATTCACCGGGCAAGGCCTCGGGAGTGGTCAAGCGCATATCAAAGATATCCGCGCAGAGCAGCCTCGCGCCCGAGCGGATCAATGCCAGTGCCTGCCGGGAGAGCTCGATGCTAACCTCGTCGGAGAGTTGCTGGTAGCGGAAGGCGTTATCGAGGATCCGGATAAAGAACCGCTGGTGCGCCACATCCGTGTTGGGAATCAGGCTGAGCAATTCCCGTATGCCCGGCTCCCCTTCGCCGACCAGGTAGTTGGCAAGCGGGTACCCGTCCGAGGACTCCGCCGACAGCTTCAATAAACAATCCGCCACTGCCCGGCGCATGCCTGGCCGGATTTCGCCAGGCACCTCGCAGGCAACCGCTACATTCAACAAAAAGACCCTGACCGGCAGCACCTCCGTATGGTTTGCTTCCTCCAACAGGTAGGTAGCCACCTGGCCCGGCAACGCCCGGTCAAAACGGGTAAAGGCGAAGCGCACCGTGCTGCCGAGGTGTTGCAGGTCACCAACAATCTGCTCGATCAGGAGGCGCATGATCTCTTTTGCCAGCGCGGGAAAATTTTTCATCTGCGGAGCAAGCTCCGCGAGCACGCGGATAATGTCTTCGATTACCTCCGTGTCTTCCTCCACGCGGAGCATTCCCAGGAGCGCCATCACCGCGGCGCGGATCTCCAGCTCGTCGCCCCCTTTCACCCCGCTGCCGAGGCGGCCACAGGCGTAGCGGCGTTCATTGCTGTTGCCTTCGGCTAACAAGCGGATCGCCTCGGTGACATCGCCCCGCAGCCCTAGTGCGTGCAGGCCGTTGGCCGCGGCGGCGCGCAGGGCCGCGTCTTCTTCCGCCAGGGCCTGGATCAGGATGGCGCTGCGCCGATTGTTATCCATGGGCGCAAAGGTCAGGCGGCGTAAGGCTGAGACCCGCTCCGAGCTAGAAGCACCGGCAAAGATAGTTACCTGCAGTTCGGCAATCTGCTCATCGGAAAAAGCAGCATTGACTTCTTCCGCCGCGATTGCAGAGGTCAGGGTTGAAGAGGAAGTGCGCGGAACCAGGGACTTGGAGCCAGGCTGCGTGCCGGTTTCCTCCGCGTGGAGGAAACCTTCTTCCGCATCCAGCTCTTCCTGCAAGGCAATAACTTCCCAGTCATCCTGAGCAGTTACTACCAGGGGCTGGGAGGCGGCAAGCCCCTGGTGTTCCGGTTGCTTAAGGAGCTTAGCAATTACTTCCTGAAGATTCTCATCCCCCCGGCGTAATTCATTCGCCAGCAGCAAGGAGGCCAGCCCCTCGTCCTCGCGCGCGGTTTCCAGCACGGCAGCGGTGCAGGCTATCCGCTTGCCCATCAAGCTCCCTACCCGCATCGCCAGGCGGCGACTCAGGCCCAGGGTGTTCATCAGGTAGTCGCGGTCCTTCAGGACAATCTCAAGCATGGTGCGGTTCCTGTAAAAAATTTTCGCGGGCTGGATTCCGGGCGCGGGGTTACTGCTCGAAGTCCAAGCGCGCCAGTCCGTCCTCGACAATTTCCTGCACCCCCTCCGGGGCAATCAGGATCAGGTTGCCGCCGCGGGCGTGGTAGATTGCTCCCACCGAAGGGTCGGTAGCAACGTCAAGGGGGAGCATCCCACGCACCTTCTCCAGCAGCTTCTCTTCGCCCAACCGGCGGGCAAGCATGGGCACAGCATAACCCCTGACCGGTACATCCTCCCAGAGCAGCTCCCGCCCCGAGTAATAGCGGAAACTACGATCCTCGTCAACTTCCTGGACAGTAAGCCAGAGCCCCTGCGAGGGAGAGAGCAGCCAGCCGCCGAGTTTGGTCCGGGTGCAGATTACTGCAAGCGCTTCTGCCAGGGTGGTTTCCCCCCGCGGCAGGGTTAACGCCGGTATCCTCCGGTTCCAGAAGGGAAGGTGGTCAAAGCCAATATTAATGTCTGCCTGGAAGGAGAGCTCCGCAAGGATTTCATTCAAGGGAGTATTTACACTATCCAGTAATACTTTCTTTGCCAGGGTCTGCTCCAGACCTTGCAAGTCGATGGCAGCCTCCGGATTCCTGGGTTGGGGAATCTTGCCAGGATTCAGCATGGCGCGGAAGGAGGCGTTGAGGCGGCTCTGCAGTTCTTCCGGCAGGTTGACCTCGAGGCGGTAATCCGCCTCCCGGAGGCGGATCTGGTATTGCGGTTCTCGGACCGCGTAGAGCTTCATCAACTCCTTAACCTGCAGGCAGAAATCTTCGCGCTCTTCCCAGGTAGTAATCATGCCGAGGGGAATAGCATTATAAATCGGGGTGATCTCATCAAGCCAACCGTAGGAGCTGCTGAAAACAATGGTTTTACCATCTTCACCAACCCGGTAGCGGGTTCCCAGGGCGCGGGTAATCCAGTCGAGGGACTGCTGCAGGGTAAGGCCCCGCAGATCAAAATACAGCACCTGTTGCGGAAACTCCTCCGGGCGGGCGACATCCTGTTCGACAATAAAGTCCACCCCGCTCTTCTCTTTCAGTTCCGCCAGCACCTCGCCCAGGTTTTTGCCATTCAGATCGAGATCTACGCGCTGCCGGGGATTGTAACGGCGGATTCGCAACCGCTCGCTCGCGGAAGCGCTGCTGAAAAACAGCATAAGGAGCAGGAGGATGGTTAAATTTCTCATGCTATATCCTGAAAAATCCGCAGTCTTGGCATTCGCCGGTAAGGAGGTATTATAAACGATCCCGGGCTGATTATCTATACTAATGAAGTAAACCAACTGTTGGTCGGATTGATAATGGCGCGGTAGTCAGCAAGATCCGATTCCAGCCAGAAGGGCTGCATCCGCAGGCATTCGATTTCTTCCGCACAGTTTAACTGCTCCGTGACCGCCTGCATCCCATCCGATGGCAAATTCCGATGGCTGATCTGAATCAGCTTGCAGGGTGTATTACCGATTGACACGTTCGCAGGATTCAAGCCCTCGAGGTTGCGGCAGAGTTCGGCGGAGAAGGGATAGCCGTCGATATCGGAAACCGTGGCTTCACCCTGGCCTTGCCCGCTCCCGCCGGTGCCGCGGAACTTACTGCGGCGGCGTAGTTCCTCCAGCCATTCCTTCCCGGCAAAAACCGGTTCCCAGAAGCAGTAGCCGTCAATTTCATGCCGGGAGCCCATCGCCGCCTCGATTGCTATCCGGGCGCCGAGGCGAATCCCGAGAAAGACTGTCGGGTTGTTGTCGGATTTGCGGCGGCCATGCTGGTCGAACATCCCCATGGCAAAGCGCAGGCCCGCGTCGGCATCGGCAAGGAGGGAGGGCCAGGTCACTTGCTCAAAGCCGCCGGGGCTTTCGCCAGTACCGGCATAATCAAAGCTCAAGACCCCCCAACCTTCGGCAGCCATTTCCATCGCTAGCTCATGCACCACGCGCACGCAGCCCTTGCGCTCCTCCCCCAGCGGGAAGAAGGCAACGGCCACGCCGTAGAGGCGCTCTTCCTCACCTTCCGGCGAGAGCGATGCGTACCAGACCCCGTGCAGGCGGGACTCCCCCGAGGGAATCCTCACCACGGACTGTCTGATCCTGGGGGTGATGGGTTCCACGTCCGGCATGCTTTCCTCCGTCGATCAATCGTTCCCGGCCTGCTTAGCCGCGACCTTGGCCGCGATCCGGGCCAGGGAATCAAAATTTTCCAGGGTTAATTCTTCGTCCTCGAAGGTGATCTCGAAATCATCCTCCATCCCGACCACCATGTCGAAGAGGCGCACGGAATCAACCCCGTATTTCAAGGTCAGGCTCTCGTCCGGCGCGATCTCCTCCGGGGCCACGGCCAGGAAGAGCCGCTCCACCACGATCTCGGCAATACGTTTATGCAATTCACCCGGTGCATCCGCCATCTTCAATTCCCCTTTTAGAATATGTTATTGATTAGACACTTACGATACAATTCCCCATTGGTTGTGTCAAGGTGGGAGGGGGGCGAGTGAAAATTGCGGTCTGGAAAGATTGGAAATTCACCACACCAACTCCGCGGCCTTGGCTTCAATCCAGCAGTGGCGGCCGTCGTGGAGTTCGATCTGCTGCCAATCGCCGCGTTTCTCGACCAAAGTGAATTCGGTGCCGGCGTGGAGCGGTTCCTTGAAGCTTGGTTGGTAGGTTTCGCCGTCGCCCTTGCGTCCAGTGACCTCTTCGGCGACCACGACTCCCGCGCGGTTACTTTCTGCCGCCAGGTTTTCATAGGCGAGGGAACTGAGGAACAAGAGCGCCACCACCCCGACTACCACCAAAATCCAGCCGGGAATCGCCTTAGCTGAGACCAGACGTAGAATCATCCCAAGCCAGAAGAGCGCGAAGGTAATGGCAAAAGTGAGCGTGCGGGTGCGACTGGAAAAGTCATAATGCCAGAACAAGAGTGTCTTCAGCACCTTGGTTTCCTGTTTCTCCTCGATCTTATCCGCGCGCAAACTGCGGGCGTACTTCAGATTCTGGAAGAGATTTTCGTCCCCTGTAAGATAACGCCCGGCGCGGCGGTAATTGAGAATTGCCCTGCCAAGGTCGCCCATGCGGAAGTAGGCATTGCCGATGTTGTAATATAGCTTGCCGTTGTGGATCTCGCCCTCCCTCACAATCAGTTCATACCGTTGTACTGCCCGGCTATATAGCTCCTGGGCCTTGGCAGAGTCCTGTTGCGCAACTTCATTCGCCTGGCGGAAAAGCTTGTTCGCTTCCTGAAAGAGCTCCCAGTCCTGCTGTTTGAGTTTATCCAACTCCTCGGCAGCCAGCAATTGCCCAGCATCCGGTAATTCCTGGGAAATAAGCGGCTGAACTGTGGTGGTGGTTTTTTCTACCTTTAGATTCTTCTCATCGAACAGAGTATCGCGCAGTTGCTTGTTAACCGCTTCGGGAATCGTAACCTTCTCTCCATCCTGTCCATGAATCAAGCCCAGGCATAGCAAGTAATAGAGAAGCATGATAATGGGCAATCTTAACCTCTGCTTATTTCGCATTATCTTAACCTCCGCTCAAGCTCGCGGGCAAGGGTAAGGATTTCCCGGTCAAGGTTCTTGCCCGCTTCTTCATTGCCGCTACCGCCATAACGACCGGCCTCGCATAGGGTAAAGATTTGCCGAAGTTCCTGCAGGGAACTGTCATTGACTCCCCGGTTCTTGAGCGGGCCTTCGACCTCGCGGAAGGTGAGCGCCGCGGCGGGGAGCCGGAGCTTCGCGCCCAGGTATTGCTGCAAGGCCTCGAGCAATAGGTCATACGCCTGGTTGGGATCCTTGCCTGTAACCTTATTCAAATCCGCAACCAGGACGCTGTACGCCCGCCGTGCCTGCAGCGCGGCCGGGTTGGCATTCCTTCTCCGGATCATGGTGGTGGCTGTCAGCAAAATAACATAAGCCAAG
>JAFGNG010000039.1 GCA_016927125.1 Planctomycetota bacterium
GCGGCGGGCTTGTCCTTGTCCGCAACCGTGATCAAGACTGTACCTTTCAGAGGCAGGCGGCTCTGGGCAGCGTCCTGCGCCCGGTAGAAGGCCAGCTCGAAGGAGTCGGCCAGCCCGAGCACCTCGCCGGTGGAGCGCATCTCCGGCCCGAGGATTGGGTCGACTTCGGGATAGAAGTAGAAGGGGAAGACCGCTTCCTTGACCCCAAAATGCGGAATCGGCTTGCGTTTGAGATCCAGGTCTTTCAACTTCTTGCCCATCATGATCTGGGTGGCGATCCGCGCCATCGACATCCCGCAGACCTTGCTGACCAGCGGCACGGTGCGGCTGGCGCGGGGATTGGCCTCGAGGATATAAACCGTGTCGTTGCAAATCGCGTACTGGATATTCATCAAGCCCACTACTTTGAACTCGATAGCAATCTTGCGGGTATATTCGCAGATAGTATCGATATGCTTAGGTGGAATCGTGATGGGCGGGATCACGCAGGCGGAGTCCCCGGAATGAATGCCGGCCTCTTCAATATGCTCCATCACTGCCGGGACAAAGGCATCGGTGCCGTCGGAGATGGCATCCGCTTCCGCCTCGATCGCGTTCTCCAAAAACTTATCGATCAGGATGGGCCGCTCGGGCGAGACATCGACTGCCGCCTGGACATAATGCCGCAGCATGGATTCATCGTGCACCACCTCCATCGCCCTGCCGCCCAATACAAAAGAGGGGCGGACCATCAGGGGATAGCCAATCTTGGCCGCAATGGCCAGGGCTTCATCCAATGTGCTGGCCATACCGCTCTCGGCCTGGGGAATGCCAAGTTTTTGCATCTTCTGGCGGAAGCGATCGCGGTCCTCAGCCAAATCAATGGTTTCCGGCGTAGTGCCGATAATCTTTACCCCCGCCGCTTCGAGTTCCGCCGCGATATTGAGCGGGGTCTGCCCGCCGAACTGGCAGATTACCCCGTCTGGTTTTTCTTTTTCATAAATGCTGAGCACATCTTCGACGGTCAGCGGCTCGAAATAAAGCTTGTTGGAGGTATCAAAATCGGTGGAGACCGTTTCCGGGTTGCAATTGACCATCACCGATTCGATGCCTTCATCGCGCAGGGCAAAGGCGGCGTGGACGCAGCAGTAGTCGAATTCAATGCCTTGGCCAATCCGGTTTGGCCCGCCCCCGAGGATCATGATCTTCCGGTTAGGAGATACCTCGGTCGCGTCCGGCGAGAGATAGGTTGAATAATAGTAAGCCGCGTCTTCCACTCCGCTGACCGGCACCGGGTGCCAGCCTTCACTGACCCCCAGTTTCTTGCGGCGGGAGCGGATTTCGGTTTCTGCAAGCCCGAGGAGCTGGGAGAGATAGCGATCCGCAAAGCCGTCTTTCTTAGCTTGCACCAATAAGTCATCGGGGAGTTGTTTGCCCTTATACTTCAGGATTTTCTCTTCCAACTCCACCAGTTCCTGCATCTGTTCAATAAACCAGGCCTTGATATGGGTCTTTTCAAAGAGGGCTTGCACGCTGGCCCCCTTGCGCAGGGCTTCGTACATAATGAACTGCCGTTCGCTGGAGGGTTCGCTCAGCATCCGCATCAAATCTTCCAGCGATTTCTTATTAAAGTCTTTGGCGAAGCCCAGGCCGTAGCGCTTGTCTTCCCGGGAGCGGATCGCCTTCTGGAAGGCTTCCTTGTAATTCTTGCCAATGCTCATGACCTCGCCCACGGCGCGCATCTGGGTACCGAGCTTGTCTTCCAACCCCTCGAACTTTTCAAACGCCCAGCGCGAGAACTTGGTGACGACATAGTCTCCCGACGGGGTGTATTTCTCCAGGGTGCCGTCGCGCCAGTAGGGGATTTCATCCAGGGTCAGCCCCCCGGCCAAGAGCGAGGAGACATAGGCAATGGGAAAGCCGGTTGCCTTGGAAGCGAGCGCGGAAGAGCGCGAAGTGCGGGGATTGATTTCAATTACGACCACCCTTCCGCTGACCGGGTCATGCGCGAACTGGACATTGGTGCCGCCGATGACCTCAATGGCCTCGACAATATCATAAGAATATTGCTGCAGGCGCTTCTGTAGTTCTTCATCAATGGTGAGCATCGGCGCGGTGCAGTAGCTGTCGCCGGTATGGACGCCCATGGCATCGACATTTTCAATGAAGCAAACGGTAATCATCTGGTTCTTGCTGTCGCGGACGACTTCCAACTCCAGCTCTTCCCACCCCAGGACCGATTCCTCGACCAGGATCTGCCCGACCAGGCTCGCCTGCAGGCCGCGGGCGGCAATGGTGCGGAATTCTTCCAGATTATAAACCAACCCGCCGCCGGTGCCGCCCATGGTGTAGGCCGGGCGGATTACGCAGGGGAGGCCGATGTTAGCCACTATCTTTTCAGCCTCTTCCAGATTGTTGGCAATTTCGCTGCGCGGCATTTCAATGCCAAGTTTGTTCATGGTATCCTTGAAGGCCTGGCGGTCCTCGCCACGTTTGATCGCGTCGATCTGCACCCCAATAACCTTGACGCCGTATTTTTCAAGCACTCCCGCCCGAGCCAACTCTGAGGAAAGGTTGAGCCCGGATTGCCCGCCGAGATTCGGCAGCAGCGCATCCGGCCGTTCCTTGGCAATAATTTCTGTCATGCTCTCCAGGGTCAGGGGTTCGATATAGGTGATATCAGCCATGCCGGGATCGGTCATGATGGTAGCCGGGTTCGAGTTGGCCAGAATAATTTCGTACCCCAGGCTCCGTAATGCCTTGCACGCCTGGGTGCCGGAATAATCAAACTCGCAGGCCTGGCCAATTACAATCGGCCCGGAACCAATAATCATTACCTTGTTGATATCATCACGTTTTGGCATAAGACGCCTCTCCTGTTAAAAGCCCCAATGGCTATACCCAAGAAAATAGTAAAATTTTGTATGAATTAAGTCAGGATCTGAGAAGGTATTAGATCAGATATTAAAAAATCGTCAAGAAAAATGCGAGAACTGCCTTACTTTATAAACCGCTCGACATTCTCCCGATAAGTGCCAACAGTGTCAAAATGACATTGTTGCTGTTATAAAAAGTTTATTTATCCTCCTGAATAAAATCCTATATCTCCCAGAATATCAAGAGATTACATTATATTTAAAAAAACTTGCCGAACTGGAACAGATCTTGTACAATCCTCACCTCAGGTAGCTGTTTACTCATTAGACAGCTATTCTCAAGGTATTTATAAATGTCTGTCGCTTTAATTTTTATCTGATTGATGTTATTACAGGAGGGAAATTCAATGGCTATTACCCCGTTGCGAGACAAGATCCTGGTCAAGCGCCTGGAGGCCCAGGAAGTAACCAAGGGTGGGATTGTGCTGCCGGATTCGGCGCGAGAAAAACCCAAGGAAGGCAAGATCCAGGCGGTCGGGCCGGGCAAAATCTTGGACGACGGCACCCGCGGCAAGATGACGGTCAAGAAAGGCGACCGCGTACTCTTCAGCTCTTATGCCGGAACTGAAATCAAGATTGACGGCGAAGAACTCCTGATCATGAGCGAAGACGACGTGCTGGCAATTATAAAATAAGAACCCTGATTGGAAGACAAATTTAACAGAAGAGAGGAAAGAACATGCCTGCAAAGAAACTTGCGTTTGATATGGAAGCGCGCGAAGCAATCCGCTCGGGCGTGAAAACGCTTGCCAAGGCCGTCAAGGTTACGCTCGGGCCGCGCGGACGTAATGTTGTGATTGATAAAAGCTTCGGCACCCCCACCATCACCAAGGACGGTGTGACTGTCGCCAAGGAGATCGAGCTTGACGACAAGTATGCCAACATGGGCGCGCAAATGGTGAAATCAGTTGCCTCGAAGTCCTCCGATGTTGCCGGCGATGGCACCACCACTGCCACGGTTTTGGCGGAGGCGATCTTCGAGGAAGGCCTGAAAAACGTTGCCGCCGGCGCCAATGCGATGGGGATCAAGCGCGGGATTGATCTCGCGGTCGAAACCGTGGTGGCGAAGCTCAAGAAGCTGAGCAAACCAGTCAAGGACAAGGCCAGCATTGCCGCGGTCGCGAGCATTGCCGCCAACAATGACCGGGAGATCGGCGAGAAGATCAGCGACGCCATGGATAAAGTCGGCAAGGATGGCGTGATTACGGTGGAAGAGGGTAAAACCCTGGAAACCACCATCGACCTCCTGGAAGGTATGCAGTTTGACCGTGGCTATCTCAGCCCCCACTTTATTACCAATCCGCAAGAGATGAACTGTGAATTCGAGAACGCGCTGGTCCTGATCCATGAAAAGAAGATTAGCGCCGTCAAGGATCTCGTGCCGGTGCTTGAGGCCGTTGCTAACAGCCGCAAGCCGCTCCTGATCATTGCCGAAGATATCGAGGGCGAGGCCCTGGCCACGCTGGTAATCAATAAGCTGCGGGGGACGCTTAACGTCTGCGCCGTCAAGGCCCCCGGTTACGGCGACCGCCGCAAGGCCATGCTCGAAGATATTGCTATCCTGACCGGCGGCAAGGCTATCTTTGAAGACCTCGGCGTGAAGTTGGAGAACATAACCGAAGCTGATCTCGGGACTGCCAAGAAGGTTATTATTGACAAGGAAAACACTACCCTGATCGAGGGTTCCGGCAAGAGCGCCGCAATCAAGGGGCGAATCCAGCAGATCCGCAACGAGATCGAGGCCTCCACCAGCGACTATGACAAAGAGAAGCTCCAGGAGCGCCTGGCCAAGCTCTCCGGCGGGGTCGCCCAGATCAATGTCGGCGCTGCCACCGAGGTCGAGATGAAGGAAAAGAAAGCCCGCGTGGAAGACGCCCTGCACGCCACCCGCGCCGCGGTTGAGGAAGGCATCCTTCCCGGCGGCGGAGTTGCCCTGGTACGCTGCCTGAAGGAACTTGAATCTTTGAAGGCCAGCGAAGAAGACGCGGTCGGCATCGGGATTGTTAGCCGCGCGCTCTCCGCGCCGCTCAAGCAGATTGCTGAAAACGCTGGCAAGGAAGGTGCGGTAATCTTGCAGAAGATTTTGGATTCCAAGGAAGTCGCTTTCGGTTACAATGCTGCGACTGATAAATTTGAGAATCTTGAAACCGCCGGCGTTATTGATCCCACCATGGTAACCCGGGTTGCGTTGCAGAATGCTGCGAGCATCAGCTCACTCCTCTTGACCACCAATTGCATTATTTCTGATATTCCGGAAGATAAGTCTTCTTCCGGCGCCGGTATGCCTGGTGGCATGGGCGGCATGGGGGGCATGGGCGGAATGGGCGGCATGGGTGGAATGATGTAATGCCAGTTTTTTATCCATTCAGTTATATCAAGGCGGAAAGTAATCTTTCCGCCTTTTTTTTACGATAGATTAATACTTTTTATAGTCA
>JAFGNG010000040.1 GCA_016927125.1 Planctomycetota bacterium
CTCAGAAAGTTCGATCAGATCCTTGATGCGGCACTTGCCGCAGAGCTTGCAGTTATCCAGCGATGCAATTAGGTTGTTGGGGCATTCGCTCCATTGCAGGCAATGGGGAAAGAGCAGGAGCAGTTCGCCCGGTTTGACCCTGACCTTGCGCAGCCGCGTCACCCAGTTGTTGAGCTTGACTATCTGTGAATCAAACATTGCTATTCCTTGTTAAAACTGCCTGATCAATATCCGCTCTTGGCGCTGTGGTCAAGTTTTTTATCCAGGGGCTTGCCAGGCAGGTTGGCGGTAATATGCAAAAACAGGGAGAAAGGTAGTGGGAGCTATTACTTATTAAGCTGCTCGGCATCCGTCATGCCCAGGATTTCCGCAATCAGATCCCGGGTGGTAATTATCCCGATAACCTTGCCCTGGGAGACTGCTACGCCCATCCTGGCGCCGCCGCTTTGCAGCTTGGCGCAGGCCCGACTGAGCAAGGTTTCCGCCTCTAACAATACCGGGGTTTGCGCCACTTCCCCCGCGGGAGTATTGGGATCCAGGTCCTTGGCCATCAAGGTTTCAGCGGTAAGGATGCCGAGCACTTCATGGTGTCGCTTATCCACGAGGGGCAGGCGATGCAGGCCGGTTTCTTTCATCACCTCCTTTGCCCTGGCGCAGGTTGTGGTTTTCTTGATTGAAACCACGCGATTCAGCGGGATTACTATATGCCTGACTCGCGACCTCTCCACCGCCATCATCTGCATCGCCATGCGGTGCTGGGTGGCATCCAGCAGCCCGGAATCCGCGCCGAAATCAAGGTGAGCGAGGATTTCCTCCCGGCGGGTGGATTTAATCGGGGTTTTGCCGAGCAGGCGGATAAGCCCGCTTAATATCCAAGTTACGCTGCCCAGGAAAAATGTCAGTGGCAGAAACAGCCAGCGCGATAAAATCAATACCCGGGTTCCCGCCAGGCAATAACGTTCCGCCAGGCCATAGCCGAGTTGCTTCGGGGTAACCTCCGCAAAGATGAAGCAGAAGGGGGTGAGAATCAGGGTTGCCCACAGTTCTGGCCGGAACCAGCCCAGTGATTCAATATGATGTTCCAGGATATGGGTACCGAGATAGACTGAGAGGTTATGGCCGATCAGGGTAATGGTTACGAGGGCGCCCATATCTTCCAGGTGATGTGCGGTTCTCTCTGCCAAGGTATTGCCCTGGTTGGCCAACACCCGCAGACGTAAGGGATTAGCGGCATAACCCGCCGTTTCCAGGCCGGCATATAACCCAGCCAGGAAAATGGCTCCCCCACAGCCAATCAACAAGAGCAGAAATCCTGTCATCAGGCAGTCCCCCCGCGATCCTGATTTTTGGCGTTATCTTCCGGCGGGATGATTTCCAGGAGGATGCTCTTCACTCGGTGGCGGATAGTATCGCGTACTGTCATCCGGATACGCCCGAGCCGAATACTATCGCCGGTTTTAGGCAAATATCCGAGCACGGAGGTTACCAACCCGCTCACCGTATCGACCGCCGGCAGATTGCCGGGAAATTGCAGCAGGCTCTTCCAGTCCCGGAGGCTGAGGTTCCCGGCGAGAATAAAGGTGCCTGGCTCCAAGCTCTGGATCATGGGCTCGACCTGGTCGGTTCCGGGCGGCTCGCCAAAGACCTCCGCCAGGATATCGGAAAGGGTAATAATCCCGGCGGTGCCGCCATACTCATCGGTGACAATCGCAAGATCAATAGGCTGAGCCTGTAAATACCGGAGGGTGTTATTGGCGCGCTGGTATTCGGTAATGAAGATCGGGGGATGGATATAAGGCCGGATCGTACCCTCCTCCCTTTCCAGGAATACCTCCCGCGCATCAACTACGCCGATGATATCATCCCGGTGCTTTCGGAATACCGGGATCTTGGCGCGCTTGGTTTCTCGGAAGAGGGTCAGGAGTTTCCGGATCGAGCTCTTTTCTTCAATCATTACCAGGTCGACGCGCGGGGTCATAAATTCCTTAATCTTGACCACGGAGAGATCGATGATTTCACCGACTAGGGCGCTTTCGACGGGATTTAATTCCCCGCTCGAAGCAGAGGCCTGGAGAATGAGCTTCAGTTCCTCGAGGTTGGATTCCGGGGTGGATTCATGCCGGGTAAAGTGGCTGACAAACCCGGTTATCCGTTTCATTATCCTGCGGACCGGCGCCAATAGGAGGTGCAGCCACAGCATCGGTATGGCTGCGGGCCAGAGGACGGCGCGGGGCGCAAGCACGGCCAGGGATTTGGGTGTTACTTCCCCTAAAATAATAACCAGCATCAGTGCGGACAGGGAGAAAACCGCAGCCCAACCTGGCGCATAGCGCCTGCCGATTTCCAGGCTGATACCCGCCGCCAAGCTGTAGAAGAGAATGTTTACCAGCATGTTGCATAAGAGCACGGTATGCAGAAATTCCGAGGGATGGCGCGCCAGTTTCAGGAGAGCATGGTTGGCCCGGCCCGGAGATTTGCGGATGGCGCTCAGATCTGCCTTGGAGAGTGAGAACAGGGCTGTCTCTGAACCCGAAAAAAAAGCCGAGAGACATAAGAGACCGCCGAGAGTGATGATCTGCCAGAGATAGTCTTGAATCATATGCCTTGGAACCAGGTCCTTGCGGCTATCACCCGGCTCCTATTCCCCATAGAGTAGACGTTCCGCCAGGAATTCCGGCAGATTAGCTTCCCGGATCAGCTTGATAGTGGCGTCGACATCATACTCAATCCGGAAATATTCCACATTCTCCCCGTCATAAAGGACATAACTGCTGCGGTAATCACTATCGCGCGGCTGCCCCACGGAGCCGACACTGACATATAGCTTCTGCCCGGAAATATTGAACTTGGTCTTGGCGTCCGGGGGTTGGTAATGGGGAAAGAGATACCCCACCTCGGTGCCGAGAAAGGCACGGTGATTATGGCCGACAAAACAAACCCGGGTATCATCGAAGTCATCGAGCAGGCTTTCCAGCAGGAGGTGGAACATCCAGGGACTGTCCGCCTCGCGCAGATAATCGAGCAGTGGGTCCCGCATGGAGCCATGCACGTACATGATCTTCCCGTCGCGATGCTGGGGGGAAAGGCTGGCGAGGTAGTTCAAAGTTTCGGGATCACGCAACTGGTTTGCAGTCCAATCAATCGCTTCCTGGGCAAGCGGGGTAAAGTGCTCGGAGCCGAACAGAACCGCGTGTTCGTGATTCCCCATCAAAACAACTGAACAGGTTTTTCTGACCAGGTCCAGGCATTCGCGCGGTTGCGGGCCATAGCCAATGACATCGCCCAGGCAGATGATCTCATCCGGCTTGCGTTTTTTAATGTCAGCCAAGACCGCTTTGAGCGCTGGCAGGTTTCCGTGAATATCAGAGATTATGGCTTGTAACATTTTACCCGCCTGCCATCGAGCCCCGGAAAAGATTCCCTTGGCCGGAAAGAGCGGTTCCGGCCATTATGGCTTAAAAAATACTTATTCAAAAAATTCCTGATGCAGGCTTTTGACTGCCATATCCACATCCGCGTTGTTCAAGCAGACAGCGATATTGATTTCACGCGCACCCTGACTGATCATTTGCACATTAATGCCGGCCCTGGAGAGAGTATCAAATACCCGGGCCGCGGTGCCGCGCACCCCGCCCATGCCCTCACCGATCAGGCAGATAATGGCATGCTGGTCCTTGGCCACGACCGTGCTGTATTGCTCCAGTTCCGCCAGCGCGGGCTTGAGGTTCTCGGCTGAGGCATCGGTGGTGAGAGAAATCGTCACCTCGGAGGTGGCAATCATATTAATCACCACCGAATATTTTTCAAAGATGTTGAAGACCTTGGCCATAAAGCCGTGGCTCATCAGCATGCGGGTGGAGGTGATATTGATCAGGGTCAGGTTCTTCTTGTAAACCACGCTCTTGGCGACCCCGCCGGTGGCAGTAGTCTGGTCCACAATCACCGTCCCCGGGTTATCCGGCTCCATGGTATTGAGTACCCGCACCGGGATGCTTGCTGCCATGGCCGGGATGATGGTGCTGGGGTGGAGAACCTTGGCCCCATACCAAGCCAGTTCCGAAGCCTCATTGAAGGAGATCTCCGGCAGGCTCTTGGCGGCCGGGACAATATTGGGGTCTGTAGTCATTACACCGTTGACATCCGTCCAGATTTCAACTTCCTCCGCCCCAATGGCCGCGCCCATGATGGTGGCGGAATAGTCTGAGCCGCCGCGGCCGAGGGTAGTAATATGCCCGTCGCTGCATTTACCAATGAAACCGGTGGTAACAATCACATCCGCCTCGGTCTGGTTCCAGCATTTGGCGATGGCGGGATAGCTTATCGGATCAGGATTAGCAGCGCCATAAATATTATCCGTCTGTAAACCCATATCATAGGCATCTATTGCCACTGCCTTTATGCTCCGCTTGCTTAAGGTAGCTGCCAAAACCCGGCTGCTCATGCGCTCCCCAAAACTCATCACTAGGTCAAGGGTTCGGGGAGTGAGTTCCTCCAGCATAAAAATACCCTTGAGGAGATCATGCAGATTATCTAGGTGGGAACGCACCAGCGCTTCATCCAACCCCAGGTCTTTTACCAACCCCAGTTGGCGGGCTTCAATTTCTCTGCCGTCAGGTTTACCGGCAACTGCGTTTTCGGCAGCGGCGATCAAGAGGTTTGTAATCCCGCTGTGCGCGGAGGTTACAACCAGAGGGTTCCTGTCGAGGCGGCTCTCAATAATCTTGCAGACATTGTCAATGCTCTTCAAGGAACCGACACTGGTGCCGCCAAACTTCATCACAATCATGGTTTACTTACTCCTTTGAATATGGTTTCCTCTGCCAATCATACAGTTTCTGGGAGGACTTGGCAAATTTTTAAATTTCTATTGCCTGCTGCAGCTATAAAACTCTTCCGAGGCCAAACTTGCATAGTTGCCAAGAATTTACAAGGAGATAATGCTACGAAGGTTGAGATTATTCCCAGATCAGGGCATTGGCATCGAAGACCGGGCCTTCCCGGCAGACCCGTTGATAAACAAAGCCTTCCGGAAGGGAGGTGTCCTTGACCTTGACCGCGCAACCGTAACAGGCGCCGAACCCACAGGCCATGCGGGCATCCAACGAAACCTGGCAGGGGATTTC
>JAFGNG010000041.1 GCA_016927125.1 Planctomycetota bacterium
GAACGCCGAAAGGAGCCCAGTCAAAGGCCGGAAGTCTCTACTAAATTCCCGGACCATCTGTGCCATTGGCGCTGACGATATACACTTGAGAGCGTAGCGCTCCCGTGATTTTTGGTACCCCGGAAGGGAATCGAACCCCTATTTGTGGCTCCGGAAGCCACCGCACTATCCATTATACTACCGGGGCATAGCTGATCTTTCCATGATATCATAGCAGAATATTTCCCGCGGTCAAGAATTCTCCTGTAAGTTAAGTAAACTATTACCGCACTGTTGACAGCAGGCGGCGAAGTCTATACTTTATACGATAGAAGTTGGTTAAATCCCAGTATCCCGGGCTACTCGGAAATAACGGAGAATCTCGTGAAAAAAAAGAAATCTGCAAATGTTCCAGCTAAAACCAGCAAAAAGAGTGCTGCCGGCAAAAAAACCAGCCAGAAAAAGGCGGTCAGGAAGAAGCCTGTGATGAAAAAACCGGCTGCCAAGAAATCAGCTCCCGCGCCAGCAAAGGCTCCCCGGGCCAAGAAACCCCGGCCGACTGAAACCGCTGAGAGCATGGCGGCCCGCCAGCGTGAGATCTCAATTTCCGAGTTTTTTACCAAGAACCGCCACCTGCTCGGCTTTGATAATCCCCGCAAAGCCCTGCTGACAGCGGTGAAGGAAGCGGTTGATAACGCCCTGGACGCCTGCGAGGACGCAGGGATCCTGCCTGAGGTCCTGATCGAAATCAAAGAATTGAGCGCCAGCCGCTATCGCCTGGCCGTCCAGGACAACGGCCCCGGGATTGTCAAACGGCAGATCCCCAACATCTTTGGCAAGCTCCTCTACGGCTCGAAGTTCCACCGCTTGAAGATGAGCCGCGGCCAGCAAGGCATCGGCATCTCCGCGGCGGGGATGTACGGGATGCTGACCACGGGCAAACCGGTTGTCATCACCAGCCGTACCAGCAAGCGCCATCCGGCACACCATTTTGAGCTGCAAATCGATACCAAGAAGAACAAGCCGGAGATCATTGTCGATACGGAAATCGAGTGGGAGGTTCATCATGGCACCCGGGTGGAGATTGAACTCGAGGGTAAGCATACGCGCGGTCGGCAATCGGTAGATGAGTATCTTCGCCAGACTGCTATCACCAACCCGCACATCTCCGTGGAATACCGGATGCCGGGTGATGAAAACATTAGCTATGAGCGCACTGTTAAAGAGCTTCCTCCGCACACCAAGGAGATCAAGCCTCATCCGCAAGGGGTGGAATTGGGCGCGATGCTGGGATACCTAAAGGAAAGCAAGGCCCCCAGCCTCTCCGGGTTTCTTCAGGAGGAATTCTCCCGCGTGACCTCGAAGGTCGCGGCTGAAATCTGCGCCAACGCCGGGCTTTCTCCCAAGGCTTATGCCAAGCGGATTGGCCGGGGCGAGGTGGAGAAGTTGATGCAAGGGATAAAAGCTACCAAGATCATGAATCCTCCGACCAACTGTGTCGCGCCCATTGGTGAGGAGCAGTTGGTGAAGGGACTTGCTTCCGTGGTGCCGGCGGATTTCTACGCCTCTACTACCCGTCCGCCCGCGGTTTACCGGGGCAATCCATTTATTATTGAAGCTGCCCTTGCTTATGGCGGGGAAGAACAGAATGGCGACTCCCCGGCGCGTTTGCTGCGCTTTGCCAACCGGGTGCCGCTCTTGTATCAGCAGGGCGCGTGCTGTACGCATCGCTGCTCGGTGCAGGTCAACTGGCGAAATTATAGTTTGCAGCAACCGCGCGGCGCCCTGCCGGTCGGCCCCTTGACCATTGTCGTCCACATGGCCTCGGTTTGGGTGCCCTTTACCAGCGAATCCAAGGAAGCGATTGCGGAGTATCCGGAGATTGAGGAACAGGTTATCCGGGCCTTGCAGGAATGCGGCCGCAAGCTGAAGATCTTCCTCTCACGCCGCCGCCGGGAAGCTGACACCGAACGCAAGCAGGATTATATCAAGACCTATATTCCGCATATCGGTATTGGCTTGCGCGCGTTGATTGGCTTTTCTGAGCGGGAGGAGCAACACGTGGTTAAAAGCCTGACCGGCCTGCTGGAACGTGCCCGTGACAAATAATTATTTTGTCTTCCTTAAAGGATAACTGCATGGATGTGAAATCATGCCCAGCCGAGGAGGCGTTTAGCCAGCTTGCAGAGGAAGCCGGAAAATCCACTCGCCCGCAGGATACCTATTACTTGAATTATCACCGCCTGCGTTACCTGCACACTGCGCAGCGATTACAGGAATTACTGCCTGGAGGCGCGAAGATATTGGACATTGGCAGCCACTTCCTCCATCAGGGCACAATCCTCTCCCGCATGGGGTTTGAAGTTGCCGGCGTAGATGTGCCTGAATTCGTGGGGTTGGACTTTGTTAAGGAGCGTGCGGATAATTACAATATCAGCAATTCCGCTATCAAGAACCTTGAAGAGGGTGAGTTCCTGGAGGGAACCACCGACGCCTTTGATGCCGTGCTCTTCACCGAAGCGTTGGAGCATATCACCTTCAACCCCATTATTTTCTGGCGGAGAGTCAACGAACTGTTACATACCGGCGGTTTGATCTACCTGACCACGCCCAATGCGTATGAATGGCGGAATCTCCGCAAGGTGTTGAAGCGGTTGTTCCTCGGCAGGGGTATGGGGGTCCGTGTTCCCAATATCCTGAACCGGGTCACCTATGGCCATCACTGGAAGCTTTACTGTGGCCGTGAGCTCAAGGAATATTTTGCCCTGCTTTCCAATGACTTTAAGACCGAGGTTAATTATTACTCCCTCCCGGGAAGCAACCGCCGGGGATGGTGGCATTTACGAGAAATCATGCAACGCATCTGCAATCTCATCCCGGGTTTTCGCGAACAGCTTGAAGCTGTGGTCTACCTGCAAGGCCGGGACGGCTGGCTGGCGGTTCCACCTGAGAATGGCTGAAACCATAACCCTGTAACCTGGAACAAACCATGCTCTTTCGATTTTCCTTATACGGCTTTTTGAAGAACCAGCGTTATTTCGCGCCTTTCCTGGTGCTAATCTTTCTGGAAAAAGGCTTGAGCTTTACTGCCATCGGGCTGTTGATTGGTTTTCGGGAAATCTGCATTAATATTATGGAAGTGCCTTCAGGCGCGGTCGCGGATCTTTACGGCCTGCGGCGCTGCATGATAGCTTCATTTCTGGCTTATATAATCAGCTTTCTGATCTTTGCGGAGAGTTCGGTCCTCTGGCATCTTTTTATTGCGATGTTCTTCTTCGCGGTGGGTGAGGCCTTCCGTACCGGCACCCACAAGGCAATCATTATGCAGTGGCTGCGCCAACAGGAGCGCGAAAATGAACGTACTAAAACCTATGGCTTTACGCGCTCCTGGTCTCAATTGGGCTCTGCCTTGTCGGTGTTGATTGCCGTCGGGCTGGTCTTTTTTAAAGACAGTTATCTCTATCTCTTCTGGTTCTCTATCATCCCTTGCCTTGCCAATGTGATCAACTTGGCTTCCTATCCGCGGCAATTGGATTGGAACTCCCATCCCCACCTACACAAGAATGTCTTTATGCACCTCTGGGAGATGCTGAAGCTGCTTGTCAACCGTAAGCACCTGAGGCGGCTGATAACGGAGAGCATGGGCTACGAAGGGACCTACGCGGCTCTTAAGGATTATGTACAACCGATTATCAAGACCACGGCGATCTCCCTGCCAATTCTGCTGGCGGTTTCCGATCGCAAGCGGACGGCGGTGTTGATCGCGCTGGTTTATTTCATACTATACCTGCTCTCCGGGATCGCCTCGCGTAAATCGCACCAGGTAGCAGAGTACTGTGGTGGGGAAGAGCCAGCAGCGCGGAAACTATGGGGCGCATCATTACTCATCTTCGCAATGATGACCCCACTGATGTATTTTAAAATCTATAGCCCTGTTATTGTAGGCTTTATCCTGTTGGCAATTTTACAGAACCTCTGGCGCCCGGTACAGGTCACCCGCTATGACCTGGGCGGGGAGCCGCGCTTCGGCGCGACGCTTCTCTCCATTGATTCTCAGGCCAAGAGTATTGCCACCATGCTGTTCGCCCCGCTTCTGGGCTGGGCAGTAGACCAGGCCAGCATTCCCGGGGAGACGCAGAACTTCTGGCCCGTCGGGTTGTTGGGAGTCATCATCGCTCTCCTTGTACTTGTTTCTTATCGCAACCCCGCAACCGTTACCAGCAACTGAAAGGAATCCAAATGGCAAAGAAATCTGTAGTGAAATCCAAAGCGAAAGTAAAACAGAAGGCCGCGCGCAAGCCTGCCGCCAAGGCCAAATCCCTCAATAAGCCTGATGTTAGCAGAAGCCCGGCGATGAAGGGGCTGATCACCGCGGCCAAGGAGATCCACAGCGATGTCAAGAAAGGCCGCCGTCCCAGCATCTCGGTGCCGATTCGCAGCCTATCCAATGTCTCTTTCGCTCCTCGCAAGGGCTATTTCTCGATCGGCACCAAAAAATCGAAACGCACCCTCTCCTACCAGACGGTCAAACCCTTCGCGCAGACAGTGCGGCTGATGGCCTTTTCCAAACACCTGGTGGAAACCGATGACTTCGCTTCCAAGCGTGAAGTCTACTATACCTCCAAGGGTAGTTCCACCCGCACCGCCACTGCCGCGCAGGCGGGCTGGGGACCGGCCAGCTTCAATGAGCAAACCGAATCCGATTCCATCATGGATGACATTGAGGCCATGATCGGCGTAAACCGCGAGCAGCTCGGGTTTATCCCGGCCGAGCAGAACGGCTCGGTCGCGGGCGAGTTGATCGTGATTGACACAGATCCCACAAGTGGTAAAAAGATCGAGATCGACTGCACCGCCTTCGGGCGCGGAAGTTATTCCATCCCGTCGCGCGTGGAAGGCCTCAAGTTCAGGACCAAGGCCAAGTTTGTGCTCGCGGTTGAGACTGCCGCCCTCTTTGAACGTCTCAACACCCATGCGTACTGGCGCACCGCCAATTGTATTGTGATTGCGATGGGTGGGGTGCCTACGCGCGCCAACCGCCGTTTTACGCGCCTTTTGGCGGATGAATGCAAGTTGCCGGTCTATGTCTTTACCGATGGCGATCCTTACGGCTACTGCAATATCTACCGCACCATGAAGGTCGGCTCCGGTAACGCGGCACATGTGAACCAGTACTTTTGCGTGCCGCACGCGCGTCTACTGGGTGTTACTCCTCAGGACATCAAGGATTATGACCTGCCCACCCGCCCCTTGGAAGACAAGGACAAGAAGCGGGCCAGCGACGCGATCAAGAATGATCCCTTCATCCAGAGCCACAAGGAATGGATCAAGGCGTTGGAGCAGATGATCTCCATGGGTGTCCGTGTCGAGCAACAGGCCTTTGCCGCCCGTGGCTTGAACGATGTCATGGAGACCTACCTGCCGCAAAAGCTGCGTAAACCCAAGACCATGCTGCCATAGGGGTGGTGCACTCTTGTCAGGACATGCCGCCAATCATCCGGTTGATGGCTTCTCCAGCAGGAACCATGGGATAAACATTCTCCTCGCGTTCGATTACTACGTCCATAACCACCGGGCCGGGATGGGCAAGCATCTCCTTGAGAGCTGGTTTAACCTTGCCCTTCTGAGTTACCCGCATGGCCTTGATGCCATAGGCCCTGGCAATCTTGACAAAGTCCGGGTTGTCATCCAGGTCGGTGTTGGCATACCTGCGATCATAGAATAACTCCTGCCATTGGCGGACCATGCCGAGGTAGCCATTATTCAGGATAATGGTCTTGACCGGCAGGTTGTTATTCTTGATCGTGGCAAGCTCCTGGAGATTCATCTGGAAGGAGCCATCTCCGGAGATATTAACGACCAGGTGCTCCGGCCTGCCAAGTTGCGCGCCGATTGCGGCTGGAAGGCCGAAGCCCATCGCCCCCAAGCCCCCGGAGGAAACCCAGGTGCGCGGTTGGGTGAACTTGTAAAAGAGCGCCGTCCACATCTGGTGTTGGCCAACCTCGGTGCAGATGATGGTTTCTTTGTTCTTGGTAAACTGGTAAAGCTCCTCGATTACATATTGCGGTTTCAGGCCGTTGCCGTTATAGGCGAGCGGGCTCTCCTGCTTCCACTTCTTGATCCGAGCAAACCATTTTTGGCGCGGTTGCGATTCCAACAACGGGATTAACTCTTTGAGAATTTTCCCGGCATCACCAATCAAGGGCAAGTCGACCCGGATATTCTTGCTGATCGAGGTCGGATCAATATCTATATGGATAATCTTCGCTTCCGGGGCAAACTCCGAGAGTTTACCGGTAACGCGGTCATCAAAGCGAGCGCCGATTGCGATCAAGAGGTCGCAATTAGTAACTGCGTAATTGGCATAAGCCGCCCCGTGCATCCCGAGCATTTTTAGTGACCTGGAATCTGTCTCCGGGAAGGCTCCTAGTCCCATCATAGTGGTGGTGACGGGAAGATTACTCTTCTCCGCCATCTCCTTGACCAGTTCACTGCAACCACTGGCAATAATGCCGCCACCGATATAGAGAACCGGCTGTTGCGAAACATTGATCATCTCAGCCGCCCGCTGGATCTGCCGGGGATTCCCTTTCAGGTTGGGCTTATAGCCCGGCATATTGATAGTTTTGGGCAGGGGCGTTTTGATGTCAGAGGTAGTGATATTTACCGGCAAATCAATAACAACCGGCCCGGGCCTGCCGGTGGTCGCCAGGTGAAAGGCTTCTTTCATGATGATGGGCAGGTCTTCCGGGTCCTTGACCAGGTAATTTTGCTTGGTAATGGGGCGGGTGATGCCGGTCAAGTCAACTTCCTGGAAGGCATCATTGCCGATCAGGTTGGTCTTGACCTGCCCGGTGATGGCAACCAGTGGAATTGAATCCAGGTAGGCATTGGCAATGCCGGTAATCAGGTTGGTCGCCCCGGGGCCGCTGGTTACAATAACAACGCCGGGCTTTCCTGTTACGCGAGCATAGCCATCTGCGGCGTGGATCCCCCCCTGCTCATGGCGGGGCATGATAAAGCGAATATCCTTGGCTGTGTACAACTCATGGAAGAGCGGGATCAAGGCCGCGCCGATATAGCCGAAGATGAGATCAACCTTCTCGCTGCGCAGCGCTTCGATGAAGAGCTTGGTTCCTAACATCACAATTCTCCCTTGCATAAAAAAACCGGGCTTTCGCCCGGGGGGAATTAAAAAATCCCGGGCGCCTTTGCCCGGGATCCAAATTTATTAAGTTTGCAATCCCGGGCCTAGGTAACCAGACCTACAACGACTTCTACCACGACTACAACGACAAGCATTGCGCCGGGAAGGATATCATTGCTATAAGCGGGACTGCTGTTCTGATTCATTACTTTATTCACCTAATAAAAAATCGATAAAAGAACTTCTTTACTCTATATAACACACAAAACCAGCAAGTCAAGCGGATTCGAGTATTTGCTTGATTTTTAAGGCTGAAAGCAGAGACAGCTATATGGCATTTGAATGGCAAAAAATAAATTTTTCAAAAAAAATGAGATTTCAGTTGACTTATCGATTACATGTGTAATATTTGAAGTATTACATATGTAGTCTTTAAGGAGGAAGAGATGAAGAATATCCCCAGAATCTCGGAAGCAGAGTGGCAGGTGATGAAGGTTTTGTGGCGCCAGAGTCCCATGACGGCCAATGCTATCGCTGAGGCTTTGTCCGCAACCGCAAGCTGGAAGCCAAAGACGATCAAGACGTTGATCGCCCGGCTGGTAAAGAAAGAAGCGGTGGGATTTGAGAAACAGGGCAGGGAGTATAATTATTCTCCCCTGGTGAAGGAAGCCGACTGCGTGGAAGTCGAGAGTCGCTCTTTCCTCAGCAGGATTTTTGACGGCGCGACCCAGCCCATGCTGGCAAGTTTCCTTGAAAAGGAAGAGCTCTCTGCGGCAGAGATCCAGGAGCTCCGAAAGATCCTGGACAAGAAGGAAGGAGAGGAATAATGGCAGAATTCCTCAGTCAAATATCTCTATCCTGTGAATGGTTATGGAGATACTCTCTCCAGGTCAGCATGCTGGCAGTCATGCTCCTGGTGGTCAAAGGATTACTGAAGAAGCGCTTGCCGGCAAGGTGGCATTATTTCCTGTGGATGCTTCTTCTTATCCGGATCTTTATCCCCTGGGCGCCGCAGAGCAGCCTCAGTGTCTTCAACTTCATGCCGCCCTGGAAGCAGTCGATCTCGATAACAGGGTTTGGGCAGGATGGCAGTAATCTCCCAATCCCGGTTGACTTTGCCACTGAAACCGAACAACCGGTGGCCGTGAGCACGACAGCGCCAATTCAGGCCAAGGCGACTTCGTTTAAAGCCAAAATGTTCAGCGAGTCATTAATCCCCATCAAAGCCAAAGAGATACTACCTTTTATCTGGTTCGGAGGCGTTATAATAATGGGACTCTATGTCTTAGCTGGAAACTTCCGCCTGTGGCGGATTGTTAAGCGGGAACGCCTGTTTACCAACCATAAGGTTCTGGAACTGTTGGAAGACTGCAAAGAGGAGATGAGAGTCCAGACTGTCCTCGGGGTGGTGGTTACCGATAAGATCAAAAGCCCGGCGCTCTTCGGTTTTATCCGCCCCCGCTTGCTCCTGCCCACTGGCATGGTGGAAGCGCTCTCTCCGGCCAGCCTGCGCCATGTGTTGCTGCATGAGCTTGCCCACCTGAAGCGCCATGATATCGGAGTGGGGTGGCTGGCCGCTTTCTGCCAAGCCCTCCACTGGTTCAACCCCCTGGTTTGGTACTCGCTTTACCGGATGCGCTCGGATCGGGAGATGGCCTGTGATGAGTTGGTCCTGTCAACCGGCAAACGAAATCAACCAAGTGAATATGGTGCGACCATCATCAACCTTTTGGAAAAGTTCTCCTGCCCTCGCCGGCTTCCCGGCCTGGCAGGAATTTTAGAGGAAAAGTCATTACTAAAGAGGAGAATTGCCATGATTATGCTATTTCGTAAAGATGCGCCCCTGAGAACCGCGCTGGCATTATTTTGCCTGGTGGTAATTGGCTTCACATTTTTGACCAACGCCCAGGAAGCTACACCGGGGGAGAAAGACGCGGCCAGCAGCGCCAAAGAATTTGTGCAACTGCTGGTGAAGGAAGAATTCGTAAAGGCGGCCAATAATTTCGACGCTACCATGGCAAAGGCCATGTCCCCTGAACAACTGGCCATGGCCTGGAAATCAACGACCGGGCAGGCGGGGGAATTCCAGCAGGAGTTGGGATCTCGGCAGGAGCAATTTTTGGGCTCCCAAATCGTCTATGTCACCTGCGAGTTTGAGAAAGGCCCGCTTGATGTCAAGGTGGTGTATGACCAGGATCTGAAGATCTCCGGTCTCTGGTTCGTCCCGACCTCGCAGCAGGTTCTGGATGGCTATCGGAAAGCTGCCTCCGGCACCACGGAGGAAACCATTCCCGCCGCTGACGGCGAGATTATCAGGCTGTCCTATGGCGACAACCAGAGCGACGGGATTAAGAGTATCGGCGGCAACGGGCCGGCCATCAGGTTTGAAACCCCGGCCGCCAATTGCCAGTTAACCGCGATCCGGATCTACGGCTCCCGCTACGGCAATACGCAGCCGCCCCAGGAGGATTTCAAGGTCTGGGTCTGTGATGGAAATTTCCAGGTGATCAAGGAATTCACCTTTCCTTATTCATCCTTCACCAGGGGTGATCCCAAGTGGGTGATGCTGTCGATGGAACCGACTCTTGTTCCCATCACCTTTGTGATTAGCGCCGGTTTTAATGCAGAACGAACCAAGGGGGTGTATGTGCATTTTGATAACAGCACTAGCGGCAATTCCTTTATCTGGATACCGGGTCAAGACAGGCGCCCCTTTAATGAGGGGGAATGGCTGATCCAGGCGAAGCTGCGGGCTGGCGCCACGTGGGCCGCGCAGCCGTCCAATCGAAAAATCAGTACCAAAGATAAACTGGCTTCCGAGGAACTCACTCAAGAAGGCTGGAGTCTCTGGCAGCAGAGAAAACTTGTAGAAGCGGAAGAACTCTTCCAGGAAGCCGTACAGAAAGATCCTGGCAGTGACGCTGCTTATCAGGGTCTGGGTTGGGCTCAGTTTGACCAGGGCAAAAAAGGAAGCGCGATGGACTCCTTTGAAAAGTGCATCGCTATCAACCCTGAAAACTCCGCCGCTCTCAACGGCCTGGGTTATTTGGCCAAGGGCATGGGTAATAATGACGAAGCCATTGATTGGTGGGAAAAGGCGGTGGCAGTTACCCCTAATGCGACTGCTTCCCTGAGCGGTTTGACCAAGGTTTATATGGAGCAGGAAAAATATCCACAGGCGATCAAGTATTATAAGCTTTGGTTGGAAGTCGATCCCAATAATCAAGATGCCAAGTCCGGGTTGGAGACAGCTGAAAACCTGTTGCAGGGCAAAGAGCAAGGGGAGAAAAACCAAGGAGGAGTTAAGAACGTTTTTTAAACAGTGTATATTAATTATCAGAAATTGTATTAAGGGAAGTCAATTAGGCAATGAAGTGGATTCAGTAGCAAAACCTCAACACTCAATGTAATTTAATTAGCCATGACGAGAGAAAGCAGATGGCTTTCTATCAATTCCAGAAAATTGCCTCTGTGAACCTTAAACCCTCTTTAATGCGGCCCGTAATTAGCTTTTGTTTATATATAAAATTGCTTCTGTCGGTAGTGGCCATCATAATTTTTGCTCCTGTAGCAAACCGTGTACACGCAGACAAACCGGATGTCCAAACCAACAAAGTAATCTTTAGTACCCTTGACCCAGACCAGCCTTACAAGGGAGTGGCATTTCTTGCTTCAAAGATTGGTGCAGATATCAAAACGAATGAGATTTTAGCGTTTGTGCGCACTCGTAAGATGAATCTTGTCATCATTGATTTTGCCTGGATAACCTACCATTGGGAGCGAAGCCGGTTTAAGTCAATCAATGATCTTATCAGAAATCTTAAAAAAGAAGGGGTAGAGATCGCGTTCATGTATCGCCCCCGCGTATTGAAACCTTCAGAGGCAGATGTTCACTTTGCTAAAAATCCTGACGGGAAAATAGCAACGCATCACAACAACTTATGTTTTGCTTATGAGGATTCCTTGGAATGGGCGGCAAAATGGGGTGTTAAAATCCTCAAAGAGTTTCCATCAGTTAATAAAATCATACTTTACAATCTCAACCAACCTTGTTTTTGCGAACACTGTCAAGATCGGCAGCACATGGCAAAATTATTAAGCCATTGCCGTAACGAATGGCAGAAAATCCAACCCCGTATTCAGATTGGACATGTAGGCCTTGCCTCAGAATACGCGGAAGAGGTTGATTTTCTCTGTCCGTTCTTAAGCGTTAACCGGGAAGGCAATTCAGCAGTAGATATTGCAGCGCTTGTTGCACAAATTAAAACCCTTAAAGCAAGTATTGCCAACAAGGCTGTTATCCCGCTTGCTAAAATCTGCTGGGAATCTTCGACTAATAACACCACGGAAGACATAATCAATACCATCAAAATCTGTAGTGCAGAAAATACCGGCTATATCCTCTGGTATTACAGTTGGATTTTTCATTCAACTGACAACAAATATAATACTAACTGCCTTGTTGCTTCTCTTGTAGATGCATCGAAAAGATTACCCGAATACTCCCAGAAAGCTCCAGCTTCCAAGACTCAAAAAGTAACTCCGCAGATGCAAATTTTTGAAACAGTGCCTAAGCTAACCTTTCCCTATAAAGAGAAGCATTTTGATAAGTTGCCATGGCCTTACCAACGTCCAGGTCTTAAGCCCAAGGAAATTGCGCAGTTAAATCGTGAAGTTTGGGTGATCAATGATTTTCCCTTATACCAGTCGGATGAAGAAGGGGGGTGGTGTTATATCCATGGTGGTTTAGACATTGTTCTTGATAACGGCACCAAGATCTATGCCATGAAAAAAGGCTGGGTTAAAGCAATCCACTGGTCCTC
>JAFGNG010000042.1 GCA_016927125.1 Planctomycetota bacterium
AAGCAGAACGGCGCCGCGCTCATCATTATTAACCGCAATCCCACCCCCCAGGACGCCTTTGCCGACCTGGTGCTGCGAGGCGAGATCGGCGTGGTCCTGCCGGAGCTGGTGGGAATGGGAAAGTAATAAGTTGAGATCTTGAGATATATTTCTTCCTACAGCACCGCCTATAATTTAACTTGTTCACCCATAACTCTTAAGATTTCCGTAACTCATAATAAAAAAATATTTTATGATTTATCAGTATGTTATATCAATCCGCCACTATTTCTGTATCATCTTGCTGATGTTAATGCCAGAAATTATCCAAGGAGGCATGGGAGCAGGAGTATCCGATTGGAAGCTTGCCCGTTCTGTCTCAATGAAAGGTTTGCTCGGAGTCGTCTCCGGGACAGCCTTGGATCTCATCCCGGTCAGGCGCCTGCAAAACGGTGATCCCGGCGGCCATATGCGCCGTGCCCTGAAGTCATTCCCCGTTACTGAAATCGCTGACCAAATCCTTGAGAAATACTATATTGCAGGCGGCAAGGCCTTTGATGCCCCGTATAAAGCAAAACCCATGGTCGGACTAGAACAAGCAATAGAACTCCAGCAACTTCTGGTTGCCGGTGCCTTCGCGGAGGTATTTCTTGCCAAGGAAGGCCATGACGGTCTGGTCGGCATCAACCTGATGGAAAAACTCCAGCCGCCCATAATCCCGACCCTCTATGGGGCCATGCTGGCCGGGGTGGATGTGGTGATTGTCGGCGCGGGCATTCCGGTGAAGATCCCCGGGGTAATTGATAAACTTGTCAAGAACGAAGCGGCCGTCCTCCCCTTGCATGTCCAGGGAGCAAGCGCCGGCACCAAATGGGTTCTAACCTTTGCTGCTAACAAGGTCATGCCTGCACCCCTGCCGATCTTGAAACGCCCAAAATTCTTTCCGATTGTCTCTTCCATCTCACTCGCCAACATGCTGCTCAAGAAATCCGATGGACAGATTGATGGCATGATTATTGAGGCTTCTTCTGCCGGCGGACACAATGCCCCGCCTCGCGGTAAGCTGCAACTTGATCCCCAGGGGGAACCAATCTATGGCGAGCGGGACGAGATTGACCTGGAAGCCTTCAGGGATCTGGGCCTTCCCTTCTGGCTCGCCGGTTCTTACGGGACGCCGGAACAGCTTGAGAATGCCAGGATCGCCGGCGCGGCGGGAATCCAGGTCGGAACCCTCTTTGCTTTCTGCGAAGAATCCGGCCTGCGCGAGGATCTCAAAACCAAGTTTATTGAAATGACGCTCAGCGGTAAACACCAGGTCTTCACCGACCCCCTCGCCTCCCCCACCGGCTTTCCCTTCAAGGTTCTCTCCGTAAGTGGAAGTAACTCTGAAGCTGAAATCTATGATAATCGCGGCCGGGTTTGCGATTGCGGTTACCTGCGCGAGGCGTATGAACTGCCGGATGGTTCCCTCGGGTGGCGGTGCGCTGCCGAAGAGGGCGAGAGCTTTGTGCGCAAGGGTGGGATCAGGGAAGATACCGCTAACCGGAAATGCCTCTGCAACGGCTTGATGGCGAACATCGGGCTGGAGCAGATCCAGGGTAACGGCTACCGCGAGTTGCCACTGGTGACCTGCGGGAGCGATGCTATCGATTTGAAAAAGATTATTCCCCCCGGGAAAAAATCCTACTCCGTGGAAGATGCTATCGCCTACCTCTTCTCACTCGATCTTGAAAAAGCCCCGGAGATGGTAGAAGTCGATTAGAAGCCTACTCTTACCGCGCTTTAATCCCGATAACAATCTTCCTATACCTGCCTTTTTTTACGCCGCAGAAAGGCTCCTGTGCCGATAGCCAAGAGGCAGAGCGTCGCCGGTTCGGGAACCGTTGCCATCAGGTTAGTGAAGATGCCGTTGTCGATGGGGAAATTGAGCGCCAAGAATTCGCTGCGCAGATCCTCATCAAAGCCGTGGGATAAGGCGGCCACCATCAAGGTGGCGCGGAAGGCATCAGCCGCGGCATTGTCGTTCATCGGATCATAGAGGTCTGCCCAATCGCTGTTGAAGTTCTGCAGTAACTCCATCATGCGCTGGAGGGGGATGCGATATCCCTGCCCGGAGTTCTCCGCGTGTTCACAGAACTTGAAAGCAATGGTCATGAAGGTTTCGGTAGTTTCATCATCCGGGGTATTCGGATCATTCCAGGAGCTGAATTGCCTCCCGCCATCAAGGTATTGTTCATAGTAATCGCGGACAATCCTCATGCTGCCAATAACCTGGTGCTTGATGTCCAAAACCAGGTCATCGCTCAACCCATAGCTGGCCGCGTTGTTAATGATTTCATAGCCCGTCGCGTGCTGATAGATTTGTGCCATGGTCTCGGAGTAGATCTCGCTGGCGCAGCCATCGGTGTTATAGCCGAAGAAATATCCCGCCGGAGAGTTGAGCGTGACATTGTGCCCCATCTCATGCATGAAAGAGGAATATTCTATGGTTCCACTCACTGCGCCGGTGCTAGCCGCGAACGCCGCATAGGGCCGGGTAAACCACAGCGAGTACTGCCCGCCGGAGATATTAGGATCACGGTACATCACCTGTTTGAAATCTCCGTCATAACCGTCAACATCGCCGTTGGCAAAGTCGTACTGGATGGTTGCGGCCACATTCAAAACATATTCTATGGTGTCCCTGGAGACCATGCCAAAGTGAGAGTCTTCATAATAGGTGATGTTGGACGGCGGCGAGTAACCCGGGATCTTGCTATACAGGTGGAGGGGTTGATAGGTAATCATAACCGACAACTCTTCCGGCAATGCTACCGGCGTGATCACCGGGGCGGTGAACCGGACCTGGGTTTCGGCAGAGTCGGTGGTGCCATCGGGGTAATTCGAGGTGACGGTAACAAGGTAATTATTGGTAAGATCGGTATAAGTATGTTGCGCCGGGAACCAGGAGACCTCCGGCGCGGAGCCATCGCCCCAATCCCAGATGAAGGGTGAGCTGGGGCAACTCCAATCGACCCCGTTCATGTCTACAAACCCGGTCGACAAATCCTGTGAGATCATTCCCAACGCCATGGTCGAAGGGGCGCCGAAAATTTGCTCCTTGAAGTCAAACGCCTCCGTATGCCCAGCAAACAGCAGCCCGGCCAGGATACTGACTGCCAGAATCTTATATATCATTAACTTTTTCATAATTCTCCCTCTTTCCTGCTAGCAAGCCAATATCTTATGAATCCTTCTGTAATATAGCCCCGGAGGACCCTCAAATGATCCCAAATTTTATTTATTTTTTTGGATTTTTTTCGACGTCGGATAGCTACAAGATTACGGAATTGAGATGGTGGACGTGTTATGGTTATGCTTATAGAGCATAATCCTGCTGAAAATAATATTATCGGTTCGGAAGAAACCAGTGGATGTATCCGCAGTGATCGCAGACATAGCATTGCGCGGTCGCATTCGCCCAGTCAAAATTGAAAAAAGTGGCGACCGCGGTATTGAGTTGCGCTTCCCGCTGCCAAAAAAGATCATTCTTGCAAATTTCGCAGTGTAGTGGTTGTCCCGCTACCAGAACTTCTTTCGGGTTTGAATCTCCGAATAATCCCACGATTGTCTCTCCTCAGTCTTGGAAACAGAATCTGAAATAAAGCTGCTCTTTCAGGTCTTTAATTTCAAAATCATCCAATCTTTTAAATCCAACTCTTTTTAGCAGGTTTTGCAGACGGATATTTTTTACATTCGTATTTGTCCATATTTCTGCGTAGACACCTTGAGATTGTTTAACCATCTCATGAAATAGATCCAGGGCTGCAGTGCTGACTCGTGCCTCTGGAATAATATAAGTATCCACGATATAAGCAATGTGTGCAGGTATCCATTCACGATCCCTGCTGTCAAGAAAAGTTAGTAAACCCACAATCTTCTCGTTGCTCGCAACAACAAGGACTTTTGATTCTGCTATCTGTTTGGCAAGCCGCTCAGACCACGCACTTTCGCATACTGCAGTATCAGCTTCAGGGACAGCTTCCGGTTCTTCGCTTTGAAAGCGTTTCCAAAGTGAGATAATCTCGTCAATTTGGTTAGTTCTTGCTGCCTGGATTTTAAATTTCATTGTTTATTCTGTTTCCGGTGACTTATGGATATTATGAATCGTCCAGGTCGGGTAGGCCAGGTTGATATTGTCCACCTGGTAGAAGGCTTCGAGGATGCCGTCGCAGATCTTGCTGGTCGTCCCCCGCCGCCGCCGTACCGGGGTAAGGTAGCGCAGCGTCAGGGCGACGCCGTTGTCCTCGATCTTAGTGTAGACCACCGGGGAAAAATACTCGAAGCGGATCGCGTACTCCCGCTGCATCTTCTTGATATGCTTGCGCACCTCCTGCTCGATCTTTTCCGATTCCTCCTGCGCCTGCGCCAGGATAATCTCCCGCGCACGGTGCCAGTCGCTGTCGAAGGTGATGATGGTCCTGAGCTCGTTCCAGATAAAGGGGAAGCCCTTGGTGTAATTGGAGACTTTTTTGCGGAAGACCGAGCTGTTGGGAATCATCACAATCCTGCCGGTGCTCTGGTCCCCGTCGACCCAATTGCCGACCTCCAGCAGGTGCGTCTGGAAGACACGGATATCAATAATGTCTCCGATGGTTTCTTCCACCTCGATGCGGTCGCCGATGTCGAAGGGCCGCCGGATTACGATAAAGAGCCAGCCGACCATGCACAACAGCGTCTCCTGCAAAGACAACGCCAGGCCGGCGGCGAAGATCCCGAGGAAGGCCCCGATCCCCTCGAAGATGCCCGCCCAGATAAAGATCAGGCTCAGGAGGAAGATAATGGTGGTGCCCCAGAAGACGGTCCGCCGGATCTTGTGACGAGTGCTGAGATCATCCGAAGCCCGCTGCAATACCCGCTGGATAATGCTGCCGGCGGCGAAGATCAGCAAGGCGGAGATCAGGGTGTAGAGCAGTTTGCCAATAAGATTCCCGGCGGAGAAATACTCCTCGAAGAGATCCTTGATCTTAAGATCAAACCCGAAAACAAAGGTAGCTGAAATCAACGCCACCAGGGAAAGCGCAAAGACGATGTAGGAGAATAGGGTGATTTTTTTTCCGCGCAGGAAGGCCTTGTGCAGCACCAAAATAAACAACACCAGGCCGAAGACGCCCAGGCCGAAAAGCAACGCCCCGAGCCAGGCGGGGCTGGACATCAAGAGGGTTTCAGTTTCAGGCATATGAATATGCTCCCCATTGCCATTGCGGCAACCTGTATTTTACTCTGAATGGCAAGCCGGGTCAAAGGGAAAGGGGAAAGAGATAAAAGATCGGAGTCAGGAGTCAGGAGAACAGCCCCCTCACCCCTACCCTCTCCCAAAGGGAGAGGGGCCTCCCCTCTCGGCGGGAGGGGAATGAGGGGAGGGAGAGCAAGATAAAACCAGTGGTTTAGAAGTAGAGGCACAGCGAGCTGCGCCCAGTCAAATCGCAGGCTGGAGAGCCTGCGCCCCCCCTCCCGCACGCAATTGATGAATAACTCGTCAATCCGGTTGCTTCCTAATCGGTAAAAACCCTTGACATCAGCGCGCAGGAGAATATCCTGTCTATCTGGCTTGTTTGCATGCGAGCCTGGCAACAGACAATTCGGGGCGTAGCGCAGCTTGGTAGCGCGTTTGACTGGGGGTCAAAAGGTCGCAGGTTCAAATCCTGTCGCCCCGACCATTCTTTAAAAACGGCCGTTCGGCGAGAAAGTCGAACGGCTTTCTCTTTGTCAGGACGAGACTTGTGGCGCTCAAGGTGCGGTTCGAACTGACGCACTCCAGAATCTCGCGCCTGGTCATAAAGTTCGAACCGCGCCAGATGTCGGTCAGGTTCTGACTGAAATCGAAGACGCAATACTAGTTTTTACGATTGACTATAGTGAGTTTGTTTGTATCCTTGCTACATGGCACGCATGGCGCGGGTGGTGGTTCCCGGGCAGCCACATCATATTACCGGCGGCAGGAGACCCTCTTCTGCGATAATGATTAAGTGGTTTATCCCGAGAGCATGACCAGAAATACGAAAACTAGTATTGTGTCCCCGGATATCCCCAAAACTAGTATTGTGTCCCCGGATATCCCCCATTGTATGGGTGGGCTGCGAAGCAGCAGGAAGCCGACGCTGTTTAGTAAGGGGCTTAAAAGATGACGGCAAAATATTAATCAGGTTTGCTTCTTGCAGCCTTTCACCTTCGCTGAAGCTACGGCGAACGAGACGGCTGCGCACCCGTGCAGCGGGTGCGCCACATACGGTCCCATCTGACATCTACCATCTACGCGTGCAGGAATACCGCTGCCAGGCTACCAATACAGTCATTGCTTCTCGGTCCGTCAAACACGGCAAAACTGCATATGAAACCTTGTGCTTCAATTTCATCGATCAGCTTGCGCCAGTGTCCTATGTGCCGGATAGGGATGTACGCCTTGCCATCAAACAACGTATTTCCCTCGTATTCCTCCGAACCGGAAAAAGGAGCATAAAGGGTCTCATCACGCAGGAATTGATCCGGCGAACGCTTCTTGAAGTCAGCCTTATTGACGGGAGCACACATAGATAAAAGCACAAACACTCCGGCCTCTTTCATGTGACTTTTTACGTTCCGCAAGGCATTATGACGATCCTTCGGTGCAGTGATGCAATGCAGGCAGTGCCCGTCGATGACGACGTCATACCTCTGCTTGCTCTGCAATGGACGGCAGATGTCGCCCTGGTAATACTTGACGCGCTGTCCCTCCGAGAGTTCTTGGGCCATTTCGATGGCCGTCTTACTGATTTCGATGCCAACACCTTCAAAGCCTTGCCGACACAACCACCTCAGGATAGGTCCAGTACCACACCCAAACTCTAACGCTGAGCCACTCTTCGGCATCCAAGGCTGGGAAAAAATATGCGTCAGAGAAGAAAGCGTTGTTCGTTCAATCCCCTCCTCCGTGTCCAGATCGGACCGGCTATCTCCCTCATCCCAATGAGAAGCACCTTGTTTACGAATCCGTATATATTCATTTTCGTGAAGCTCATATACTTTCTTCTGGGCCATTCATAAATCTCCGATTTAGTTGTTATCATTGCAGATAGAAGATCTATGTGATTCTTGACTTACTATTGTCGGCGATAATTCTGTGTATATCATCAGCGCTAATGGCAGAGCTGGGCCGATGAAGGTGTTGAGAATTAATTTTTCTTTATAATAACGAGTATTAGGATCAAGGCTAATTTGATTTACCTTGATCTCGCTGACGCTCGCACCGATTGCAAGCAATCGGTGCCACCCTACGAAATAACATTAATGATAGCTAATCCCGCAACCCGCCCCGCGGGTCTTCGGGATCGAGTTTCAAGATCCATTTCTTCCAGACCTCTTCCCATTTCCCCAAATCGCCGTCCTTGCCGATAGTGAGTTCGATAAAGACCTCGCGCGAGCGTTGGCGGACATGTTCTTGCCAGGTGAGATCCGCTTTTCCCTTCATGAATTTCCGGAAGTTAGCGCCCGGGTTTTCAAAAAACCCGTTGCGGCAGGCGAGCATGTATTCTACCAGGATCGCCCGCTTCTTCCTTTGGATCTCGCGGTCATCATCATGCCGGAACCAGTAGAAGACCCCCCAGGCGGTGGAATAATGCGCGGGGCCGAACGCAAAGGGCGAATCGGTCTCGAAGAGCGCCTCCAGCGGGACGTAAGACCCGGTGCGGATGCGGGTTTGCAAGTCCAGCAGGCGATCCTTGTTGATCTCGCCGATCACGAGGGTCTCCCCGT